>JACMRS010000051.1 GCA_014376345.1 Bacteroidia bacterium
AAGCCTTTGAACCTGATCCTTTAATTTTCAATTTTCTGAAAGAAAACATTAGTAAAAATAAAATCAAAAATGTCACATTAAATGAAAAAGCAGTCTGGATTTCAAATGATATTTTAAATTTTGCAAGTGAGGGTGCTGATGGTGGCAATTTAGAAGCTGGCGGCAACACTAAGGTTGAGGCAGTTAGACTTAAAGACATATTACATAAACATAAAGAAATTGATTTTCTTAAAATGGATATTGAAGGTGCTGAAACGGAAGTTCTAATTGATTGCAAAGACAGTCTGGGAAATGTTAAAAATGTATTTATTGAATACCATTCATTTATTGAAAAAAATCAAAACGTTTCTGACATTTTAGAAATTCTGAATAAAAGTGGTTTCAGATACTTTGTAGAAAATGCAGCACCCCGAATGGCTCCATTTATAAACATAAGTAAGCCTGGTCAATCAATGGATATGCAATTGAATATATTCGGATACAGAACTTCCTGATGAAAATACTGCATATCAATACCAATGCTACCGGAGGTGCAGCAAATGCTTGTATCCGACTGCATAAAGCTTTATTGAAAAGCGGGATTGACAGCAACATTCTTTTTCTTGAAAAAACCAAAGGCATTGATAAATCTTATTCATTTCTGGATTTTGAAGAAAAGAAAAACGGAAGATTTTTAACCAGTATTAAAATATTAATTAACAGAATTTCAAATAAACTGCCTTCCTTATTTAAACCTGCTGCATTTTTTAACACCCCTTTTTCTCTATTTGACATTACTGAACATCCTGTTTTTATTGAAGCGGATGTAATTCATTTACATTGGGCAGTTAAATTTGTTGATTATCAGAAAGTTTTTTCAGTAAAAAATAAAAAATTTGTTTGGACAATGCATGATATGGCACCATTCAGCGGTGGTTATCATTATTTAACAGACTTCCCAATTGAAAATTATAAAAGCCTTATTCTAAAATATGAAAATGCTAAAATTAAGGCTTTAAAAGAAGTAAACCTGTCAGTTATTGCCTTATCTGATTGGTTGAAAAACATTTCCATGAATAGCAGAGTCTTTCATTATTTCAAACATAATCTGATTCCAAATTGTATTGACACTGCCATATTCAACAATTATGAGCGAAGCAATGCAAAATTAAAACTGGGCTTAAAACAAAACAAAACCGTATTATTTGTAGCTGAAAATATAAATGACAAAAGAAAAGGATTTGATTATCTGAAAGGAGCAATTGATTATCTCGATAAAGACACAGTTTTACTTGTATTGGGTAAAAGCTTTGAAAATGATTCGAATTTAAACATTATAAATCTTGGATATGTTAGCGATGAAAATCACATTGCAACAATCTACAATGCTGCTGATGTTTTTGTAATTCCGTCGCTTGAAGACAACCTTCCGAATACTGTAATGGAAGCAATGGCTTGTGGCACACCCTCGGTTGGATTTGCAAATGGCGGAATTCCTGAAATGGTCCAAAACGGGTTAACAGGTATTGTTGTTAAAGAAATTAGTGCTGAAGCACTGGCAGTAGGCATAAAACAAGTCCTCGACAATACTGAGGCTATTAATTTTGAAGAAAATTGTCGTAAAAGGGCAATTCAATTATATTCTGAAGATATTATACGGGAAAAAATCTTAGGTTTGTATCACACAAAATCATAACAGATAATTTGTTAAAAATGGAAAAACTAAAAATTGCATTCAACAACTTTAAACCGCACTTATTTGCGATCATCACATTTATTACGATGGCTTTCTTCTACTTCCTTCCCAACTTTCAGGGAAAAGTACACAGAGAAGAAGACGTTAGACAAGGTCAGCTTAAAGGTACCGAACTTCGTAATTATGAAGAAAAAGAAGGGCATATTCCGTCATGGACTAATGCCATATTCTCTGGAATGCCCTCTACAATGGTGCTTGGTCAACCCTCTAAAAATCAGGTTGCCATGTATAATTACCTCACACCTTTCGGAAAAACCGAATACCCATTCAGAATACTCTTGTTGTCATTTATCGGATTTTATATTCTCCTCGTTGCCTTTAAAATAAAACCGACAATGGCTGTTTTTGGGGCTCTCGCTTACGGTTTTGCAACTTATAGCATTTCCAGTATCGAAGCTGCACATTATACAAAAGTGCTCGCAATGGCTCTCATGCCTGCGGTACTTGCAGGGTTACACCTCTTATTTGAGAAAAAATATTTTGCCGGATTTGTAGTGATGGCTTTCAACTTTACACTGCAGACATATTTTTTCCATTATCAGATTACTTATTATACACTGATAGTTCTTGTAATATTCGGAATATATTATGCCATACGCGCAATTCAAACTAAAGATTTTAAAACTCTTGGAATAGCTTCAGCGCTTGCAATAACAGGCGTTATGCTTGGTGTGGGTGCTAATATTGACAAAATAAAAACAGTCGGCAATTTCGCTAAAGAAACCATGAGGGGCGGAAGTGCGATGGATGTTAAAAACGGAAAAGGTGCTACAGGTCTTAAAAGAGATTATGCCTTTAGTTTCAGTTATGGCATCGGCGAATCAATGACTATGCTGATACCCGGACTTTATGGCGGCAGTCAGAGTGAGAAAGTATCGAAAAATTCTGCTCTTTATGAAAAATATGAGGATGATGCTATTCTGGATAATGGCTGGCCTTTGTACCACGGTGAACTACAAATTATATCAGGTCCGATTTATATCGGAGCAATTCTTATATTTCTGTTTTTTATTGGTCTGCTTGTAATAAAAAACCCAATAAAATGGCCTATTTTAATAGTAACAATCATTTCTATGATGCTTGCATGGGGCGGTCACTTTGGTATCCTCAACAACTTTTTATTCGACAACCTTCCCTACTACAATAAATTCCGAACGCCCATGATGGCACTCTCAATTGCACAGGTCACTATTCCATTGCTTGCAATTATGGGACTGAAAGAGGTTCTTGAAAAAAGAAATTCGTACATTGAAATTCTTAAAGACATCAAGATTGTCTACTATATTCTTGGAGGATTTATATTGGTAATCGCATTAATTGGTCCTGGAATTATTGGCCATACCGGAAAAGGCGATCCCGAAATTGCTGATCAACTTAAAAAAGCTCTTCCAGGTTTTTCTATGCAAACAATTTATGATGACCGTGACAGCCTGATGCGTTGGGATTCTATACGTTCTCTGTTCTTTATTTCTGCTGCTTTCTTTTTACTGATATACTGGATAAAAGGAAAAATAAAAACAATGTATGTTTACGTTGGTATCGGTGCACTTGCTGTACTTGATGTAATGCTTGTTGATACACGCTACCTTTCATGGAGCGATTTTCATGAAAAAGAAGATCTTTCTGTGGAAGCTACGCCGGCTGACGATGAAATACGAAAGGACACAGATATTCATTACAGGGTATTTGATGTTTCGCAAAACAATGACCCTTTTAATAACAACAGAGGTGCTGCTTTTCACAAGCTTGTTGGTGGTTATGATCCTGCAAAACTGAGCAGGTATCAGGAATTTATTAATGGCATCATTCAGAATAATGAAACGCGTTTTATGGCGCTTAATATGCTGAATTGTAAGTATGCAATAGTTGCAGATGAAAAAGGAAATTTAATACCGCAGCCGATTCCGGGTAATTTCGGAAATGCCTGGTTTGTGAATGATATTCAAACCACCGGTTCTGCAGTTGAAGAGATGGAACTTCTTAAAAAAACAAATGCACGTATTACTGCAGTAATAGATGTTAAAAGTCCTTACAACGATAAAAATCCTGTTCCTGCAAATTTCACTCCGGATGATTCTCTTTCTTCAATAAAACTTATTAAATACCATCCCGATACAATGCTTTATGTTGCCAATGCAAATGGTCCGAAATACGCTGTTTTTTCTGAAATATATTTTCCCGGATGGAAAGCTTATGTAAACGGCAAAGAAATGGATCCACAGAAAGTTGATTATACTTTACGCGGTCTTGCAATTCCTGCAGGTAATAGTACTATTAAATTTGTATTTCCAAAACAGGTTGAAAATTCATTGGGAACAGTTGTTTTGATTTCATCTCTTATCACACTGGCAGCTTTATTAGCATACATCATATTAAGTATTCAAAAAGCACAGCCTGTAATTACCGAGCCAAAGAAAATAAAATAATTTTTATGATCCTTAAAGCACCTGTTGTAAGTATTATAACCATAACCTGGAACAATCTTGAAGGATTGAAAAAAACATTTGAGAGCGTTGTTTCTCAAACTGCTTTGGAGCACATTGAATTTATAATTATTGACGGAGGATCAAAAGACGGAAGTGCTGAATTTTTAAAACAAAATGAAACTAAAATTTCATACTGGCAAAGTGAAAAGGACAAAGGCATTTATGATGCCATGAATATCGGACTTACAAAGTGCAGCGGTGATTATGTCTGGTTTTTAAATGCCGGCGATTATGCTTTTTCCAATGACACCTTAAGGCAGGTTCTCCCTTTTATGGAAGCCTCGGCAGATGTAATTTACGGAGAAACAATGCTGGTTTCACCTGAGGGTAAACACCTGGGTTCAAGAAGCCACCTTACAACAAGAAAACTGCCGCATACTCTTACCTGGAAAGGATTTAACAAAGGGATGTCTGTTGGCCATCAATCTATTCTGGTTAAAAAAAGCATAGCTGTGCCTTATGATACTGAGTATAAATATGTAGCAGATATCGACTGGGTAATAAACTGCCTTAAACTTGCAGGAAATGTTATTAATTCAGGACAAACAATTGCATGTTTTACTGTAGATGGATTTTCTACCACAAACCGCAATGCCAGCAACAAGCAACGTTATGAAGTGCTGAAAAAACACTTTGGATTTTTTCCAAATCTGATAAATCATGCTGCTATTCTTGCAAGAAAAATTTTCCACAATAACAATTAACCACAATGATAAAAAACACCTCAGCTTTTCTGTTAATTTTTATGGCAATAATAATATTTGCCGGTTGCGAAAGTGTTTATGACTCAAATGGATTTAAAAGAAAAAGTCCATTCAGAACCAGCCTTGCAAAATTTAAGCAAATGGATATTGATACTTTAAAAATCTATGTTCCAAGAGAAATGAGAGGAGAATACAAAGGCAAACTTCTTACAAGAGAGGAGACGATGCTATTTCCTGCTGAGGTTGTAGACAAAAATATTAATGGAAGGTCTGAAATGTTTGCAACTTATAAGATTAAGATAGATGATAATTACGTGGGACTGATTGCAAGAACACCTTCACCGGAGATTTCCACTTCACTGAAATTGTTATATTACAATAAAGAAAAAGATAAAATAGACGGCTATATTGAGCTAGGAGAAGTATGGGCTGATGAAGGAAATGTACTAAAATTAAACTCGTATATTTTTAAGGATGAAAATAAAAAATTAAAGTCATTTACCTCTCTGATTGCTACTTATGATTTAGATTTGGAAATAGACAAAAGCGGCAAACAAATCAGATATGAAAAGTTTTTTCTTTTAGATTTATCAAAAACCAAACCTGACACCATTTCTACAAATGAAAAAGTTCTTAAAAAGATATTCGGAAAATTGCTTCTTAAATAAAGACGATAACATTTAAACAAGTTCACGATTTTAATATCTCTAATTCAATCAAAAGGTTAATTGTGTTTTTGAAAGTTAAATTTAGAAAAATACATTTCAGCGGTAAAACTCTTAAACAATAACGTTGATAATTATCAGATATAATTTAAAAAACTTAAAACACTTATTTTGTAGGATTAATTCCTATTAATAACTTTCTGATACAATTACCCATCACTGCCTGCAAATAATTATATTTGCAAATCCATGAAATTTTCAACAATACCGGGTCATGAAATTTTAAAGCGGCAGCTTACTGAATCCGCAGCTACTGGTCGGGTTGCACATGCACAGCTTTTTCTGGGAAGGGAAGGTTGCGGAAATCTGGCACTGGCTTTGGCTTATGCCCAATATCTTGCATGTACAGACAGAGCCGAAACTGACAGTTGCGGCGTGTGCCCGTCATGCAATAAGTATCAGCAACTGGTACACCCTGATCTGCATTTTTCATTTCCGGTTGCTGGTGAAGGCAATGTGACTTCCTTTGATTTTATGGAGAAATGGCGGATAGCAATCAGTGAAAACCCTTATATGAATATTCAGGACTGGATGAACACTATAAATGGTGACAATAAGCTTCCGAATATTAATGTTAGAGACATAAGCAGTATTATCAGACGGCTTGCAATGAAAGCTTTTGAATCTGAATATAAGGTTATGATAATCTGGATGCCAGAATATTTAGGCAAATTCGGAAATGCTCTTTTAAAAATAATCGAAGAACCTCAGGCAAATACTATTATTATTCTGGTAGCTCAAAATGCAGATAATATACTTTCAACTATTCTTTCCAGGTCACAGCTTATAAAAGTACAGGATTTTAAAAATAAAGAAATTCAGGATTATCTGATAAATGAGACAAATACTGAACCTGCTTTGGCTCAGAATATTGCAAATATCAGCTCGGGCAATCTTAATAAGGCTCTAAAGCTAAATGTAGAGATGGAAAGTGCCCAATATCCTAAGTTCAGGGAATGGTTGCTGGATTGTTATCAGGGAAATGTGATCAAAATAAACATGTTTTCCGATGGCTTTATAGAACAGGGAAGAGAAAAACTGAAATCTTTTCTTTCATACGGTCTTCTTATTGTAAGGGCTACTATTATAGAACCATACATTACCAATGAAGGTAAACTTTCAACTGAAGAATCAGAACTTGTTAAAAACCTGACTAAACTTATCAGTCACCGCAACGCAGAAAACGTTTACAGGGCGATAAACGGGTGCATTTATGAGATTGAAAGAAATGGAAATCCAAAATTAATATTTATTAACTTATCTTTGGAACTTAGGAAATATCTGAAGTCTGCTGCGTAAACTAATTAAAGGCAGGTGGCTTCAATAAATTTTAACTTAAATATATAAAAAAATGGGATGTGGAAGTTGTGGTACTACCGGCGGATGTGCGCCAAGCGGTTGCAAAAGTAATGGCACTTGCGGCACCAGCGGTTGTAATAAATTAAATGTATATGATTGGCTTTGTGATATTGCTTTACCCGATGATCACAAGCCTTTTAACGTAGTAGAGATACGCTTTAAAGGCAGTAGAAAAGAATTTTTCAGGAACGATCAGTTTCTCGAACTTTATATTGGCGACCAGGTAGTTGTTGACAGTGATACCGGCTATGATGTAGGACAGGTATCAATCAGCGGAGAACTTGTAAGACTTCAGCTTAAAAAACACAATGTTGATGAGCATGCCGAGAACATGAAGAAGATTCAACGCAAAGCCGGTGAACGCGAATTGGAAAGGTATAATGAGGCGAAAGGAAAGGAAATTAAAACCCTTGAACGCGCCAGAACTATTGCGCTAGAACTGAAACTGGCAATGAAAATAAGCGATATTGAATTTCAGGGCGATGGCAAGAAGGTAGTATTCTTTTACACTGCTGAAAGTCGTGTTGATTTCAGAGAACTTATTAAAAGATATGCTGATGAATTCAAAGTAAGAATTGAAATGAGGCAGATTGGCTACAGGCAGGAAGCTGCAAGGCTGGGCGGTATAGGAAGTTGCGGACGAGAATTATGTTGCAGTACCTGGTTAACAGACTTTAAACAAGTTGGAACAGGGGTTGCGAGATACCAGAATTTATCAATTAACATGTTGAAACTTTCCGGACAGTGCGGCAGATTAAAGTGTTGTCTTAACTATGAGCTTGATACTTATATTGAAGCATTGGATGAGTTTCCAAAATCTAAAGTCGTTAAAATAGATACTGTTACCGGGCTGGCTACCATGCAAAAGGTAGATATACTTAAACGCATGATGTGGTTTTCTTATGAAGACAATCCTTCATGGGTTCCAATTCGAGTATCCATAGCAAATGAGTTTCTTAAAATGAATGAGACAGGTGAAAAAGCACCTAGCTTATTTGAACATGAAGATACTTCTGCAGGAATTGCAAAAATAACTTTAGTTGATGAAGATCTGATGGAGGGTGACCTTAACAGGCTTGATAAAAAATTAAGCGGTAAAGGGAAAAATCAAAAAAAGAAAAGTACCGGAGGAAACAATCCTGAAAACAGGAGCAATGACCGCAAACCATTTGATCCAAACCGTAAAAAGCCTGATTACAAAAAACCTGACGGACAAGACAGAAGGCCAAACAATGACCTGAAAAACAATCCTGAAAATCAGAATACTAAAAATCCTGAAGGACAAACTAAACGTCCCGAAAATCAAAATAGAAATCAAAGGCCACCGAATCCGAATCAAGGTCCGCGCAATAATAATAATAATAATAAACCTGCTGATACCGGTAATCCGGAAAATAAAAATCAGAACCCACCACCAAATCCAAATCAGGGTCCACGCAATAATAACAATACAAACAAACCTGCTAATCCCGATAATATAAATCAGGACAGGCCACAAAACAATCAAAGACGCAATAATAACAGGTCAAACAAACCTAATGAAGGCAATACTCCTGAGAAACCAAATAATCAGGATAAGCCAAACCCGGAAAACAACAATAACGTACCTAAAGATTAAAAAGCACTTTTAATTGTATTAAAAGTTGAGTTATGCCAAATATTGAAAAAGAAATTGTTCAAAAAGAGTTTAAGAATTCACATCATAAAGTTCTTGTCAATATACTGTACACCTCAAACTGGATCAGTATCAAGCAACAGACGCTTCTTAAAGCTTTCGGACTGACACCTCAGCAGTATAATATTCTAAGAATTCTGAGAGGGCAAAACATGAAGCCCTGCACAATTAACCTGATAAGGGAAAGAATGATTGAAAAGCGCAGTGATGTTTCGCGGTTGGTTGACAGAATGCATAAAAACGGACTTTTAGAAAGGTTAACCTGCGGCAAAGACAGGAGGCAGGTTGATGTTCTAATCAGCAAAAAAGGTCTTGAATTTCTCGAAAAAATAGATCCAAAAACAGATGAGTTTAATTTGCTGACAGGTAAGCTCTCAGATCTTGAGGCACAAACTTTGAGTTTGCTGCTGGATAAGATAAGAGGGTAATTTGTGATTTGGGAGAGAATTTCTGATTTTTGATTTTTTGATTTCTGATTTAAGAGAGAATTTTTGATTTGAGATTTGAGAGAGAATTTCTGATTTCTGATTTTTAGATTTCTGATTTAAGATTGAATTTGTAATTTTCTAATTTTGGATTTGGTCATTTTGAGCATAATTTAGTTGAAGGTATTCCTTC
>JACMRS010000052.1 GCA_014376345.1 Bacteroidia bacterium
AATGCTTATTCCAAATGAAGATGGATTTGCCTTTGCAAAAAAGCAGGGAGTTTACAGTACACAAAAATTAACTGTGCGTTGCTTTAAACTGTATGCGGATGGAGCACTCGGATCTCGTGGGGCACTTCTGAAAGAAGCTTATTGCGACCACAAACAAAGTAAAGGATTGCAACTTCACTCAGCAGATTATTTCGACAGCATGTGTATCAGAATTGGCAGTCTTGGTTACCAGGTTGCTGCACATGCAATTGGAGACAGTGCCAACAAATTAATATTAAATGCCTACAGATTCAACCATTATATTGATCCGCGTTTTCCAACTTTTGCAGCACAAATACCTACACGCTGGAGAATAGAACACGCTCAGGTTGTAGACACTGCTGACATCGGATTATTTAAAAGAAATATTATTCCATCAGTTCAGCCTACACACGCTACAAGCGACATGTATTGGGCAGGTGACAGACTTTGTAAAGACAGATTGAAAATAGCATATCCATATAAAAAATTGTTAGATATTTCGGGCACAATTGCATTGGGAACAGATTTTCCTGTTGAAGACATCAGTCCGGTTAAAACATTTTACGCTGCTGTTTTCAGAAAAGATGCGAAAGGTTATCCGAAGGGAGGATTTCAGATGGAAAATGCATTAACAAGGTTACAGGCATTAAAAGGGATGACTACCTGGGCTGCTTATTCTAATTTTGAAGAAACAAAAAAAGGCATGATAAAGGCTGGCATGGATGCAGATTTTGTAATACTGGATACTGATATTATGAAGGTTCAGGAAAATAAAATCCTGAAAGCCAAAGTAATTGCGACTTGTATTTTCGGGAAAGAAGTTTACAGACTTAAAACAGTTACATCTGGAAAATAACTAAAGAGATTTTCTTCCAAATTTAGGAAGTGAAAGATTGTATTTTACAGCAACAAATCTGATTACCGAAATGAGGAAAATTGATGAAAGTATTGCCGGCATTCTGTCTACATTTAAATGATTAAGATATAAATACAATGCTGCTCCTGCTATAGAGGCTGTTGCATAAATTTCTTTACGAAAAATTACCGGAATTTCATTGGTAAGTACATCTCTGATCACACCACCCATTACCGCCGAAAGCATACCCATAATGGCCGCAATCGCTGGTTCTACGCCAAAATTTAAAGCTTTTTCTGTGCCAAGAATAGTAAACAAAGCCATTCCGAGTGTATCGAAAACAAGCAGGTAAGGTTTTATTTTTTTGAGCTGAGTCATAAAAAGGCTTGCGAAAAAAACACCGCCAATAATGGCATAAATGAAGTTGACATTATTAACCCAGGTTAGAGGGTATGAACCTAAAAGCATGTCTCTTAAACTGCCGCCACCAGTTGCAGTAATAAAACCAATAAAACTTACACCAAACCAGTCCGGTTTTGATTTGTCACTTGCAGCCAACGCTCCTGAAACAGCAAAGAAAGTAGTACCAACAAGTTCAAGTGTGTATTGTATGCCCATTATTGATTGTTGAAAAGGTATTGATTCCTGAAATTATTTATAGATTTTATTTCAGATTTTGGATTGTTGTTTTTAATGGAAAGCCAAAGCCAGGTGAGGTAAATAATGAAAATAAATACTGGCGTAATAACCATAAATGATTGGAGTTGAAGAGTTTCAAATATTTGATTTAAAGGAAGAAGCAATGGTAGTATTGAAATAAACAGGATGATTTTGTGTTTCATCGAAAATGAATAAGAACACAATGGAATCAAAATTAAAATTATACAATCATAAACTAGATGGTGACTGAAACAAAAGTCGGTGATATACAATAGAATTAGGAAAGCCAGCGGATTGATTTTTTTTCTGATAAAAAGAAAAGCCGCAAATGCATTAGCTAAAATGTAAATGATGAATGACGCAGTCTTTAAGGTTGTGAGATTAATTTTAAAGAAATATGCGATTAGGGTACTGATTTCTGTGGTATTTGTATTGAGCGAATTAAGCGATTGGTAGCTGTGTGCAAAATTCCACAACAAATTTACATGTTCAGTAAATGAATGAAACAAAGTTGTGCTAAAGCCATATTGCGACCAGACAAAAACATTTAAAGTAAGAGCGGTCAATATTGAAACTATTGTAGTTCTCCATTCTTTTCGGATTAATAACCAAAAACCGAGTGGAATT
>JACMRS010000053.1 GCA_014376345.1 Bacteroidia bacterium
AACTTTAAAACAAAATCTGGAAATAGAATCCTCAAAGTCAGGATTTAATATTTACGGATTTATTCATCAAAATTATTCAGAAAAATGATAACCATACTTTCAGGGTCGCCACGAAAAGGCAGCAATACTTTAAAAACGTCTAAAGCATTAAAAAGAATTGTAGCCGGACAGGGCTATTCAGGAGAAGTAAAAATAATAGATTTTCATGAATTTGATATTCCTTCACTTGCACAAGGAAGCATAAAAATTGAAACCTTAAGCAGTTTTCAGCAGAATATTAAAGATTCTATGACACTTTCTGATGTTGTATTTATACTGACACCTGAATATAATTGGTTTCCAAGTTCAGAGATTATAAGCTTTATTAATGCTTTTGCCAGAAATGATTTGAAGGAATTGTGGGATAATAAAGTTTTTGCAATGTGTGGTATCTCAAACGGCAGGGGTGGCAGAGTACCGGCAATTCAACTTAGCTATGTGATTAATAAAGTGTTAAACGTTATGAATCTTGATAGTATTGTTGCACCCAAAATAGCAGATTCACAGTTTACAAATATTATGCTGAATGAAGAAGGAGACTCACTAGGAAATGCTGAGTATGATAAAGGACTAGAAGATTTTGTTTCTTCAGTTTTACGTATTTCCAAACGCTGGAAATCCTAGTTTATTTACCAAGTAAAAACATACAGGGTCTTTTGCCAATCTCGTAGGTTTCATTCTTCCATGCTGATATTTTTCGGGTTAAAATTGTTTCATCATCCTGCATAAGAGAAGCAGCGATACAAAGCCTGATGTCAAGTGAAGCAGCGTTTAGAATATCCTGCAACATGCCGTCATTTCTGTATGGTGTTTCTATAAAAATTTGCGTAAATCCGGTCTTTTTAAGTTCCTGATCAAGTTCTTTGATTTTTTCCTTTCTTTCAGCACTTTGAACCGGAAGGTAACCATGAAAAATAAATTGCTGCCCATTCAATCCGGAAGCTGTTAATGCCAGAAAAATTGATGACGGTCCGGAAAGCGGAACAATTCTGAAATTTTGTTTTATTGCCAGATTAACTACCTCAGCGCCCGGATCTGCAATACATGGCATGCCGGCTTCGGAGATTAATCCTGTGTTATTTTTTTTAGCAAGAAGCTCAAGAACTTCTTCAAGTTCATTCTTATGGTGCTTGTCAAGTTCAATTATTTCCATACCACTGGGATGAACAGGATGTCCGGCTTCTTTAAGAAAAGCCCTTGCTGTTTTTGCGTTTTCAGCTATAAAACTTGTTAGAGAATGAATTGATTTAAGGGTTGATGGAGATAATATTTCGATAGGAGACTGAGCACCTAAAGTGTTTGGAATAAGGTATAAGATTGGTTTTTGCATCTGCTTGGTTTTTGTTATTATTAAAAAATAATGTATATTTGAGATTTTTAGGTATAAAAATGAAGGCAAAAGTACTACGTTTATCTCTTATTCTGATTGTATTTTCCTGCTTATTTCAAAAGGCAAGCGCACAGCATGGCAATGAGTGGATTAATTATAATCAGCAGTATATCAAGATTAGTGTTGGTAAAACTGCATCTTACAGAATAGATTATTTTACTCTGATTGACGCTGCAATTGATCTCGGTTTTAATCTTTCTGCTCAGGATCCACGAAAAATTCAGATGTTCCATAATGGTGCAGAAGTGCCGATATATGTCGCAGGTGAAGCCGATGGAAAATTCAACAGTTATGATTTTATTGAATTCTATGGCGAAATTAATGATGGACAACTAGATAAAGGATTATATGAAAATCCAGGAGACCAGCCTCATGACAGGTTGAGCCTTATTACAGATTCGACAGCCTATTATTTAACTTTTGGAACATCTGGCACACCATTAAGACTTAAGAATTACGGCAACAGTTCTTATGGTTCTTACACCGCCCAGCCTTTCTTTTTACAGGAAGAGTTTAAAACTTACAGCGATGATTATTTTTATGGCGAACCTTATCCTATCATTTCAAATACAGGGACAACAAATCTTTATTTTTCAGAATATACAACGGGTGAAGGTCATAGTAGCAGACGTTTTGGCTTTGGCCAGGGTTCTGTTGGTCCGATAAGAACAGAAACAATTAATTCGAAATTTTATGAACCTTCAGGACCAGCACCGGTACTTTCATATAAATTTTATGGTGTTACTGATT
>JACMRS010000054.1 GCA_014376345.1 Bacteroidia bacterium
TGTTGAATCCTCCTGCTTTATCAAAATAAAACACAAGGTCTAAAGCTGTAAGCTCTGGAGAAGATACCTGCAAATATCCTGTTTCTATTTTTCTTTGAACTATATCTTCCTTTGCCCAGGCTTGCTTGGTATAGAAGTTAATTTTTACTTTATCGTTATGAATTTGTCTTAAAGAAGGCTTGGTAGTTATAACAGTAAAGTCCTGTGGTTGCTGATGAGCTGCACCATAAAATGCGGCAGCATTTAGCAAGCCAGTGTAATAATCCCTTTCCAAAAATTTCATTAACTCAGCAATAAACAAAGAAGAAGGCAATATACCTCTGCTACGATATTCCGGTGGCACTATTACATAAAACTCCTTTCGCACCAAGGCTACTTCCTTTTTTTGTTTCAATCGTTGCAATGCCTTTTTAATGGCTTCATCGGAGAGCTGGAAACGACTTCGCAATTCATGCAATGAGAAGGCATACCTCCCATTGGAACGCAATTCAACAAAAAAGTTCTCTAAATAACGGTATTGGGCTTTCATTTTAAGTTTATATATGCTTAAAGGGTTACATTTAAACCCCTTTTGCAGCCATAAACTTAAATAAAATGATTGAAATTGGCAAATCTTTCAACCCCTTTTATTAAAAGTCAGTAAAATAACCAACTCACGATGCTATTCCGTTACAAAGAACGAGCAAGATTCAAGCTATAAGTTCAACAAGCATCAAAACCATTTAAAATATTCCCGATTGATAAACTTTTAAAAGACCATTTGCATACTAATTGATTAATAGTAATACTGCACAGTGCAGATATTAAGGACAATTTAAACTGCTGAACCTATGAACTACATAATAGAAAAATTCGACCACATTATTACTTCATTATCTTCTTCAGATAAAATGAATGGAGGTTTAAAAAGAGAAGAAGCAAACGACATTATTAAAGATTGTGAGGAAGAAAAGGAAAGGATACGATTACAAATTATGGAAGAAGTATTTAATGCCCGTGAAGAAAGAACATTGGAGTTATTGATTGATAAATATCAGTCGGTTTTTATAAGGTTAATTGACCAATTATATACTTATCAGCAGACAAATAAAAAGCAGCACGAATACAAACTTTTATCGAAGGCATTGTATGGATACCTTAATGAACTGCTTTACTTTTTACAAATACACTATGCAAAATATTTTAACCATTTTCAGAAAATGCCTTTCATAAAAATGGAGTATATCAAGAAAGAACTAAAGCCGAAACTTGATACAATAATTGCTGCTTTTCATAGAACAATATTGAATGAAAAATTAATCCGGTTGATTGTTCAGCCATTAGAACAATTCATCTCAAGCAATGCAATAACCTATAATGAATCGCAGTACATGAAAACAATAATGGGTGAATTTCTGGCTATTGATACAACCGTTCAGGAAGAAGATATTATAGCTATCGTAAAGAAAATATTAATAAGCATAAACTTTAACTCATCTGACCTGACGGCTTACTTAATTAATGAGCTTGATACTCTTGTTGCAGATGAAGAAAGTGTACAAGGCAAATTGAGGATCTTAAAATATCAATTGAAAGAAATAAACCAGGTTACAATAAAGCCAGAATATGTACTGCATAATGATTGCGGCAGCCTGAAAGAGCAAATAATTAACTGGCTAAACGAAGAAATATCATTCTATCAAACAGAACAGGCAGTTGTAATTGCTATGCCTAACCCAATTGTTAGCGATACTAAAATACACACCTCCTTATCAGTTCCGCAATTGGCATTGTTATTCAGATTACTAAAAGAAGAACAACTGATAACAAACACTAATCAATCTGAATTATTAAAAGTGGTTTCTAGCTGCTTTACTACAATGCACAAGGAAAGCTTTTCCTACGGCCATTTACACGGTAAATATTATAAAATAGAACAGCATACTAAAAGAACAGTGTACGATATGCTGATTCGATTATTACACCTCAGCAGAAAGATAGGATAACAGGTATAGAAAAATATTTTTTAAAAATATCTCTTATGAAAATCAGGCATTTAGCAGGGCTATTAGGAGGGTTGGGAGTGGCAAAGGGTAGTTTTTGGATGTTACTTTGTTTTAAATAACAATCAAATAAAAGGAGGTACAAAATGTTACAATCAATATCATGGCAAACTTATTTTACAAGTTGCGTTTTTTTACTGGTGATTTATTACGTGGTAGTTGCTGTTGTTTATTACAGGGAAGATTTGCTTTCAAAATTGAACAACCAATCAGCATTTCAACAGCCTATTGAAATTCCAAACGTGAAAGAATTTGACCACAAAGATTATCAACCAAAAGTTGCAGGAGGTCCGGAAGTAAACAATGGAAATTATTTACCAGAAGCAAATGATTTTTCGGAGTTGGCAGAATCAGCCAAAGACGAGTTAAAGGCTTTTACAATGGCAGCAGCTACACAATACAGTAAAACAGAATTAATGACTGCATTGAAAAAGATATTGAAAAGATATGCTGCTTTAAAAGATTCCTCATTTCAATTAAACATCGACGATATCATTACAGATGAATGTAAAACTAATTGTTCCACAGAACTGAGTGAAAAAGAGGTAGCCGAGTTGTGGAATGGTTAAGGGTGAATAATGCTCCATCCCTGTGAAAAAGAATATGAAGTAATGAAAATGGGATGGAGCATATTTTAAATTTCTAACTAATAAAAATGTGAAGCATGAAAAAGAAACTGACCGGAGCAAGGGTATTGTTAACAACAACTTTACTAACAACTATCGCTTTAATAGCAAAAGCCCAGGATGGCAACGCAGGTATTAATGCCGCCAATACACAAGTGAGAAGCTATTTCGCCGCCGGTACAAATTTAATGTATGCGGTTGGTGCCATTGTAGGATTGATCGGTGCCGTTAAAGTATATCAAAAATGGAATAGCGGCGATCAGGATACGGGTAAAGTGGCCGCTGCCTGGTTTGGTAGTTGCGTATTCCTGGTAATAGTAGCAACAGTTATCAAGTCATTCTTTGGAGTATAAAACTTAAATCAACTTTTTATGCAAGGGACTCTTATCAATAATTTGTATCAATACGTCAGGGAGAATAATCCCGATGTATTGATTGAGTTAGAAGAATCTGGCGGCGTTACAAAATATCTCAGTGATAAAGTAAGTGCCGTTGATTCTTTGTTAGAACAACTCACAAAAGAAAATAAACCAACATACATCATAGAAGAATTGTGCATGGGCTTTCTTACAGAAGACTTAAAACCTTCCCGATATAATTATATCCTCGGAATACTGGAATCAGAATTTGAAAAGAAATACAATCAATTTATTGAATCTGGTATAGTACTGTACTAAGTATGCAACATAATAAAATGTTGCCAACCAGTATTTGACGATTTGAATTTTTCGGAAGAAAATGAAGATAACAGGTTTTTGCGGTACGCCATCACCGGTGTATTGATAGAATACTTGAATAGTGTAACAAGTGAAATTGAAAATGTGAGCAATGAGTTACAACAGTCAACAGAAACTGAAAGATAATATTGCGGCCATTCGTATTGCAGTGGAATGGAAAGAAGGGCAATTGCTTTTACCTGAACAGGTAGAAGCATTAA
>JACMRS010000055.1 GCA_014376345.1 Bacteroidia bacterium
GCAGAAACAGAATTAATAAAAAATATTTATTGCTTCTCATACCTGCGTTTTTACTGGCGATGGTTAGTCAGCTACAGTCTTTTTTGTTCATTTTTACAGCCGGTTTCTATTGTACGTTTATGGCATTCAATATTATTTTTTCGGGTAATAAAAATGTTGCGTCCAATGAAGGTGAAGTTTTAAATAGAAGTAAATGGATCAATAAATATTCTATTGTAGCTGTACTTAATATTATTGCTGTGGTGTTATTGTTTACGCCGCTTGCGGAGGTTTTAATGCGTCCGATTATCGAAGTGTTTCTTCCTAAAAACATTGCTACATTAATTTTACCAAACTGGGTTGAAATTGGCAAGGCAATGAAAGGTAATTTTTATGATCCTTATTTAACACCGACTTTTTATTTTATTGCACTTTTATTTATAGGCTTTTTAGCAACTTATAAATTCAACAAAAAGGTTTCTTATTATATTTTAGCAACTTTTGTAATATCAGCTATAATTTTACCTAAATGGTCTGCAACCATTGATTCTATGGCTGCCACAACCTGTTATAAGTCATTTATAACTTATGTAAATGTTATGATAACAGACATGAAATATTATGCAGTTATTGCATTTATTGGCTTTGTAACAAGTTTTTTTATCAGCAGAAAATCAGGGTTTTATTTAATTGCAATATTTATTATTCCGGTAATACTGATGAGTTTTATTTTAAGAGAACCTTGTCATGCAAAATATCTGAGTTTTATTTACCCTGCCTTTATTATTGCAGGTTCAGCCGGGCTGTATTCATTAGCGTTTAAAGTGTTTCCTTCATTTATAAAGGTTAACAGTGAAACTTTAAATTACAGCAGGGCAACAACTGTAGCCTCGCTGATATTATTTATTTTGATTTTACCTTTAAAAGAAATCAAGGCAATGGTAACTAGAGATCTTCACGGAAACCCGGTGCCAAAAGAGCTTTCAGAAATTTCATTTGTTAACTGGAGAGAGCCTTGCGAGTATATTAAGGAAAACATGCAAAAAGGTGATTTAGTTATGTCTACTGTAATTCAGGCACCACAGTTTTATCTTGACAATGACCAGACTATCTGGTTCAGGCAGATGAAATACGATGCGAAAGTGCGTAAATATGTTCCAAATCCTCCGGAACTTGCAAAAAACAAAGCATCTACCTATGAAGCACTTGTTGCAACGGTGAAAAATAACCCACGCGGTTGGCTTCTTGCGGATTATTATTTCATTAATGCACTTACTGATCCGAATGCCAGACAGTTTTGCGTTGAGAATATGACTTTTCATCCTGATGCAAGTCCTGATGGCAGCGTTCAGGTTTTCAGCTGGGACAATTCGAAGCCAAAGCAGTTTCAGTCGCCTGTGTTGGTTGAACTTGGCAAGACTAATTGTTTCCAGGGCATACGCAGTACGGATCCCGAAGATAAGAATCAGTATTCGACAGAACTTTCATTTAATTTAAATGGTGTTACGCAGGCAAATGCGGTTCAGTTGGTTGTTGTAAGTGAAAATATAGACAGCGATCAGGAAGCATTTTTGACAATAAATGATAATACGCAAGTTGCCATTACAATTCCTAAGAATAGTTCGGGCCAAAAAATAAAAGAAAGCGTAATTAATGTTGATAAATCAGCTTTTGTAGAAGGCGCCAATAAAATTCAGTTTATTTACAATGGCGATGATGACACAAACAATGACAATACTAAAGGTTTTGTGATATACAATCTGAATGCTGTATATAAATAACCAATGGTGAAAACAAATATCATCAGTTTTCTTGATTTGAAAAGGTAAACACTTAAATTTGCCTCAATTTTTAAAATAAAAATTCACTCAAATGACTAGTAATGCAACCATCCATAGCGATCTAAACCCATTAGATTCGATGATGAAGAGATTTGATGAGGCTGCCAAGATTCTTGGTTTGGACGATTCGATTTACAATACTTTAAAATATCCTGCCAAGGCGGTTACTGTTCACTTACCAATAATGATGGACAATGGCAAGGTACATGTTTTTGAAGGACACCGTGTGCAGCACAGCACCACACTTGGACCATCAAAAGGTGGTATCCGTTATTCAATGGATGTATCTATTGATGAGGTAAAGGCGCTTGCAGCTTGGATGACTTGGAAATGTGCTGTTGTAGGTATTCCTTATGGTGGCGGAAAAGGCGGTATTAAATGTGATCCAAAGAGCATGAGCAAAGGCGAAGTTGAAAGACTTACCAGAGCTTATGCTGCTTCAATGAGCGATGTTTTCGGACCAGACAAGGACATTCCGGCACCGGATATGAATACTGGCCAGCAGGAAATGGCTTGGATTGTTGATGAATATTCAAAAATAAAAGGACAATATACTCCGGCAGTCTGCACAGGAAAGCCACTAACAATGGGAGGTTCACTCGGAAGAGTTGAAGCAACCGGCAGAGGTGTAATGGTGAGCACACGAAGTGCGCTTGCAAAACTTGGATTAAAACCTCAGGAATGCACCTGTGTTGTTCAGGGATTTGGTAACGTAGGTTCTATTTCAGCGAAACTAATTGAGATGCTAGGCATTAAAATTATTGGAATTTCTGATGTAACCGGAGGATATTATGCACCGGAAGGCATTAAAGTTGAAGATGCGATTAATTACGTAAAAGCAAACGGAAATCTTAAAGGATTTGCAGGTAAAAATATTACAAACTCAGAACTTCTTGAGTTAGAATGCGACATATTGGTGCCGGCAGCAATGGAAGATCAGATCACTGATCAGAATGCAGGTAACATTAAAGCTAAATTAATAGTTGAGGGCGCAAATGGCCCGACAAGTGCAAGTGCAGATGCAATTCTTAACGAAAAAGGCATTATGGTTGTTCCTGACATTCTTGCGAATGCAGGAGGAGTTACAGTTTCTTATTTCGAATGGGTACAGAACCGCATGGGTTATTTCTGGACAGAAGAGCGTGTAAACCGCAGAGCTGACAGAGTAATGAAGCAAGCTTTTGATGTTGTTTATGATGCTTCTAAAAAACACAATGTTGCTATGCGAATAGCTGCTTATGTTGTAGCAATGGATAAAGTTGCAACAACACAGAAATTCAGAGGTGTATTTTAATAACACAAAATAAAAATGATTCACAGAGAAGGTTATAAAATGCTGCTGATTACCACGATTGTTCTGGTATTGCTGAATTTATTAGTGCAATGGTTTACTACCAATACGCTGATATTAACACCGCTTCTGATAATTTCTCTCTTGTTTTTTATCACTATTCTTCAGTTTTTCCGCAATCCATTCAGAAAAACAGATTTAAATGAAATGCATGTGATTGCACCTGCAGATGGAAAAGTAGTGGTAATTGAAGAAGTGGAAGAACCCGAATATTTTAAGGGTATGCGCAGGCAGGTAAGTATTTTTATGAGTCCTATAAATGTGCATGTCAACAGAAATCCAATATCAGGAATTGTGAAGTATGCAAAATACCATCCAGGTAAATATCTTGTAGCTTGGCATCCAAAATCTTCTACCGAAAACGAGAGAACTTCAATAGTTATAGCGAATTCAAGAGCAGAGGTATTATTCAGGCAGGTTGCAGGTGCGTTAGCAAAAAGAATTGTGATGTATTCAAAGGTTGGCGATCAGGCTATCCAAGGTCATGAAATGGGATTTATTAAATTCGGTTCGCGCATTGATCTGTATTTGCCTTTAGATGCAAAAATAGAAGTTAAAATTAATGACAAAACGCGCGCCGGTGAAACAGTTGTTGCGACTTTAGTTTAATTTCCAAAAATTTCCTATATTTGTATTAATCATAAAATCAAAAAACATGAAAAAAATCGTAATAGTATTTATTCTTGCTCTTGGATCTTTTGCAGTTAATGCTCAAACCAATGCAGCTCCAAAACCTGCAACAACTGCTTCAGGTTCTACATCAACTTCAGGTTCTACAGTTTCAGAAGAGGAGAAAGCTCCGGTTCCTGCTACTACTGCCGAAACTACAGAAAGCACACAAGCTAAAGCTACCTGCACAAAAGGAAAAACTTCTTGCTGCAAAGGTAAAACAACTTCTACAAGCACAGCTTCAACTACAGAAACATCTGCAGCAACTGCTGCTCCAGCTAAAACAGACGCAAAAGCTTGCAAAAAAGGCAAAGCATGTTGCAAAACTAAAAAAACAGGAGCTTAATTAAACATATTTCATTAAAGCCCTGTTCCTAATTGGAACAGGGCTTTTTTTATGTAAATAAAACTGAAGATGCATTTGAAAACTCTAGCTAACAATTTTAATTTAAATCTCAATTTTTAGAACAATGAATAATATATACTACCTAAATCACAGCCAAAAAATCCGTTAATTCCATAAATTCAATAATTTCCGTTATATTTTTGATGGTAATATATTATAAATCTGTATTTTCGCTCGTTATTAAGAATTCTGACTTATCATGATGAAATATAAAGTATTAAACAATGTTACCGGTTGGGTGATGTTCATTATTTCCCTGACGGTTTATATGCTTACACTGGAACCTTCGGTGAGCTTATGGGACTGTGGTGAATTTATTTCTGCAGCATACAAATTGCAGGTAGTGCATCCTCCAGGAGCACCTTTTTTCCTTCTTTTAGGTCGTATTTTCACAATGTTTGCACCGGATAAGGAACATGTTGCTTTTGCTGTTAACACCATGTCGGCAGTTGTTAGTGCACTTACTGTTTTATTTACATTCTGGATCACAACGCATTTTGCACGCAAAATGCTGGTTAAAACAGGTGAACCTGATATTTCAAACAGCATCATGATAATTGGCAGTGGCGCAGTAGCTGCTTTGGCACTTACTTTTTCAGATTCATTCTGGTTTAGCGCTGTTGAAGGCGAGGTTTACGCAATGTCATCTGCATTTACTGCACTTACATTCTGGGCTATGCTTAAATGGGAAGACAGCACTACAGGTATTGAAGCCGAAGGCAACAGAAACCATGGCATCAAAAGTCGTTATGCAGATAAGTGGCTTGTAATTATTGCTTACATTATCGGACTGGCAATAGGAACTCACTTATTGAACCTCCTGGTAATTCCTGCAATTGTATTTATTTATTATTTCAAAAAATTCGAAGTCACCAGAAATGGTTTGATTATTTCATTTATCATGGGACTTGTAGTACTGTTTTTTGTGCAGACAGGTATTATACCCGGCGTACCTTCATTAATGAAGTCCATGGATATTTTCTTTGTAAATGATCTTGGTTTTGGTTTTGGATCCGGTATAATTTTCACGTTGCTGTTAATTATTGGTGGTATTACTGCCGGAATTATTATTTCTAAAAAGAAAGGCATGCGCAATTTAAACTTAGCGTTTATTTGCTTTGCGTATATAATTCTGGGTTATTCATCTTATGCAATGGTGATGGTTCGTTCATTAGACAACCCGCCTATTGACATGAACAATCCGGCAGATCCTATCAACATGCTTAGCTATATTAATCGCGAGCAATATGGCGACAGGCCGCTTCTTTACGGACCCTATTTTAACATACCACAGGACGGAGAGAATTTTATTCAGAAAGAAAAAGGTGACATTTATACAAAAGATTCTACAACTTACAGAATCACCGGTAAAAAATACGATTACGAGTATGCACCTGAATACTGCACTTATTTCCCAAGAATGGGTGATTATGGCAAAGAGAATGGCGCAGCAGGTTACAGGTACTGGTCGAGCGGTAATATGAACGATATTCAGAACACTATAGACCAACTTCAAAATCAATTGCGTCAGACAAAAGACCCGGAGCAAAGACAGAAAATTGCTGAGGAAATTCGCGAAAATGAGCTTATTAAACCTACAATGCTTGAGAATATTTCATTCTTTTTTAGCTATCAGATTGGTCACATGTATATCCGTTATTTCATGTGGAACTTTGTAGGAAGACAAAACGACCAGCAAGGAAGTTCATACAACAGAATTGTTGATGGCAACTGGATTAGTGGTATTGGTATTATTGACAATGCCAGACTTGGCCCACAAGGCAAGATGCCGGATTCTATGAAAAACAATCTTGGTAAAAATAAATTTTATTTTCTTCCGCTTATACTTGGTTTGCTTGGACTTTACTTCCATTACAAGCGAGGTAAAAAGGATGCAATAGTAACTTTGATACTCTTTATATTTACCGGAATATTGATTAATGTGTTCCTTAATCAACCACCCTTTGAGCCCAGGGAAAGGGATTATTCTCTGGTAGGTTCATTCCAGACATTCTGTATCTGGGTTGGTTTGGGCGTGTTATTTATTGCAGATCAGCTCAGAAAAAAAATGAATCTGAAAACTGCAGGAATTATAGCCACAGTTGTTTCCATTCTTGCAGCGCCTGTATTAATGGCTAAAGACGGCTGGGATGACCATGACCGTTCAGGAAGAAGGCTGGGGATTGATTTCGCAATCGATTATCTTGAATCTTGTGCTCCTAATGCCATTCTTTTCACAAATGGCGACAATGACACATACCCATTATGGTTTGCTCAGAACGTTGAAGGAATCAGGCCAGATATCAGAATTATTAATTACAACTTACTTCCTACAGACTGGTATTCACAAGTACTTAAAGATAAGGTATATGATTCCGAGCCACTTCCTCTTACATTAACTAAAGCAGATCTTGCTGCAGGTAAAAATGAATACATGCAGGTTGATAACACAGGTATGGATCCAAATAAATTTTACACATTGCGTTCTGTATTAAAAGACATGCTTGATAAAGGTAACGGACTTATTAAAACCCTTAACTTCAAAATCAATATCACACCTGAAGATAAGAAGAAGATCATTGCTAATGGGGTTGTTCCTATAACTGATACTGCGCTTATTGTAAATGAAATTAACTTTAAATTACAAGGTGGCAGACTCAGCAAAGGCGAACTTGTTCTTCTTGATTTAATTGCAACAAATGCTGAAAGAGGTTGGGAAAGACCAATATACTTTACTACAACTTCCGGAAGTGAAAGTTTCGCTAATCTTGAAGCTTATTTTCAATTAGAAGGGCTGACCTACAGGTTTGTTCCAATAAAAACTGAAGGTGCTTCAAGAGGCAATGTTCCAAGAACTGCTGATGACATTCTTTACAAAAATTTAATGGAAAAATTCAGGTTCAGCAATATCAAGGATAAGAAAAACTTCTATCTTGATGATAAAGCCACACTTGTACCAAATGTACTTCAAAATTTATTTACTCAAATGGCAATGGATTATGCAAACAAATATGAAAAAGCTAAATTTGACATTGCCAATGATTCAACTATATTAAGATCTTCTCCTGCTGAGGCACAACAATTAAAAAGCACTCTTGAAAAAGACATGGAAATGTATAAAACCAGAGGTGTTGCGCTTCTTAAACGTTCACATGAAATGCTTCCTGAAAATATTGTATTGACAAGAGGAGACACCAAACTCGGTATGGCACAAGTTTATCAATCGTTTGGAATGCTAGCTGAAGCAGAAAAAGAACTTAGGGATTTGATGGTAACAGAAAAACAAAATCTTGTTTACTTTTCACAATTTATAGGTAGCTCTAAATTTACAGTTTATCATAAAAGTCTTACACAGCAATCATTACAATACCTTAATGGCATTGTTGAATCTGCTAGAAAATGGAACATGACTAAACTTGCTACTGAAAGTGAGGCATTGTTTAATAAGTATGACAAAGCATTTAAAAACGAGCTAAATTATCGTTAAAAAATAAAGGAAGGCTGCAAATAAGGCAGCCTTCTTTTTTATATATTTAATATGAGACATTCAACATTAATTTATGGCGTAAGGCCAATTATAGAAGCGATTAATTCAGGCGCTGTTTTCGAAAAAGTATATCTTCAGAACACAGTTGCAGGTCCGCAATTAAAGGATCTTAAAAGTCTTCTAAATAAAAATGCAATTGCTTACAATGAGGTACCTCAGATTAAGCTTGACAAATTGGTTCAGTTTAAAAATCACCAAGGTGCAGTAGGATTAATATCGCCTGTTGGTTTTCAGGAAGTTGAAACTATATTACCGGAAATTCTGGCTTCAGGAAGAGCACCATTTTTTCTTGTTCTTGATAGAATAACAGACGTTAGAAACTTTGGAGCTATTGCACGTACCGCAGAATGCGCCGGAGTGGATGCTATAATCGTTCCTATTAAAGAATCTGCAGCTGTTAATGAAGATGCGATCAAAACATCTGCAGGTGCACTTCTTAAAATTCCTGTATGTAAAACAGCTTCACTTTTTAAAACAGTTAAGTTTCTTATCGACTCAGGAATTAAAGTTGTGGGAGCATCAGAAAAAGCTGAAACTGTGGTTTATAATGCTGATTTAACAGGACCATTAGCGATAGTTTTAGGTTCTGAAGAAGACGGCATTTCCAGAGAACTTTTAAAGCTTGTTGGCACGCTTGTAAAAATACCTTTACAGAAAGAGATTGCTTCTCTTAATGTATCTGTAGCAGCAGGCATTACAATGTTTGAAGCAGTAAGGCAAAACAGCCTGAAGGATAAATAATTTTACAGTTTATCTTCAAAATAAAGGTACCCGAATCCATAACGGATGTAAAGGTCCCACACCTGCTGGCTTAATGCCATTGCTACTGTATATCCTATAAATATTACATGAAAAACCTTCATAGCTATTCCTGAAGTTTTCCAGGTTTGCAACAACAATCGACGGTACTCAAAAAGACCGTAACCAATTATTAAACCGAAGAAAAGCCCCCAGTGGCGTGAAGTAAATGTATGAATATAATAATGCTGACTCATCAGGAATGACCAGCATACTGAGCAGAAAGCAAGCGCTAAAAAGATTCTGAAAGTCTGTAAATTTTCGCGTTTTACCCGTTTCAACCCAAGCAACATCAACACCAAAAACGACCAACCGGGAATTAAGTAAAAACGCTCCATTCTGTTAAACCAAAGAAATGGAATTTCTAAATATTCTTTAAAAGTAAGTGCCCTGTGAAGTTCGCCTTTTGCAACACCTTTTACTCTGTCGGCAGCTGCATGGTTCATGTCTTCAAAAACCTTTGTCCAGGAACCGAAATGATGAAAATTCTGGTATAAATGAATGCTGAATCCCAGTATCGGCATTGCTGCCAAAAGTAAATTCAAAGGCGTAAAAATCTTTCTTGTAAAAACCCAGGAAAAAGCAATTGTCATAATTGCCAGATAAGGAACCGGCTCGAAAGAAATATTAATTATCGCTATATAAATAAGACAAAGTGCAGCTACAATTATCACCGGTTTATTCTCTGCCCGGTAATAAAGCAACATTAGCCAAACATAAAGCCACTTTAAGAGCTCTTCAAGCGTATGTTTATGCATACCGTCGGCCCAAGCAATAAAATAGTTAGACAGCACAATAATTGATGCA
>JACMRS010000056.1 GCA_014376345.1 Bacteroidia bacterium
TCAAAAGAAATTGAACATGCTGCAACTGTTGTTAGTGATGATCTGAATATCCCTTATAATATTGGTTTACGCACAGGAGTCACTTCGCCTAAAGAACGACAAAAGCAAAAAATAAATACTCCAAAATCATTAATCAGCACGCCTGAAACACTTCACTTGATGATGTCTCAGAAAGGTTATTCTGACGTATTTAAATCACTTGAATTTGTGGTTGTAGATGAATGGCATGAGTTGCTTGGAAGCAAACGCGGTGTGCAAATAGAACTCGCACTTTCAAGATTGAAAAAAATTAATCCCTCATTGAAAATATGGGGTATTTCTGCAACTATTGGAAATATGCAGGAAGCTGCGAATATCTTGCTTGGCACTTCTGAACAAGCCACGATAATTAAAGCTGATATTGAAAAAAAGATTACCGTAAAAACTATTCTACCAAAGGTAATTGAAAACTTTCCATGGGCTGGGCATCTCGGACTTAAATTACTTCCTGAGGTTATAAAAATAATCAAGGAAAAACAATCTACTCTGGTGTTTACAAACACACGCTCACAATCTGAAATCTGGTACAGACAGATAATTGAAGACGCGCCTGAACTTTCAGGATTGATTGCACTTCACCACGGATCACTTAGCGACAAACTCAGAACCTGGGTTGAAGATGCTTTGCACGATGGCAGATTAAAAGCTGTGGTGTGCACATCAAGTCTTGATTTGGGTGTGGATTTCAGATCTGTAGATACTGTCATTCAGGTTGGATCAGCAAAAGGCATTGCGCGTTTTCTGCAAAGAGCCGGAAGAAGTGGTCACAGTCCGGGAGCGGAGAGTGTGATCTATTTCGTGCCAACGCATTCTCTTGAAATAATGGAAGGTGCCGCACTCAGACATGCCATAAAAGAGGGAATTGTAGAACAGCGCATTCCTTATGTCCGCTCTTTCGATATGCTGGTTCAGTATATGGTAACTCTGGCAATTTCTGAAGGATTTGATGCCGATAAACTTTATGAAGAAATAATTACGACACATTGTTTTAAAAGTGTTACAAAAGAAGAATGGCAATGGTGCCTTAGTTTTATTACCAAAGGTGGTGAGACACTTCATGGTTATGATGAATTTCATAAAGTTGTAATTGAAGATGGCTTGTACAAAGTAGTCAGCAGAAAAATTGCAATGCGTCACAAACTAAGCATGGGCAGTATAGTAAGTGACAGCATGCTGAATGTAAAAATGCAGAGAGGTAAAAAACTCGGCGTTATTGAAGAGTGGTTTATAGCGAGAATGCAACCCGGCGATGTATTTTGGTTTACAGGAAGAAATCTTGAATTCGTAAGAATTAAAGACATGGATGTCCATGTAAAACCATCGAAAGCGAAAAACGGAATTGTTCCATCGTTTATGGGAGGAAGGATGTCTTTTTCATCACAACTTTCTGAAGCTATCCGCGACATTTTATTTGATTATAAAACGAAACCACACAAGCATGCTGAGCTTATTGCACTTGAGCCATTATTAGATTTACAGAACCGAATTTCTTTTCTGCCCGGCAAAGATGAACTGCTGATAGAACAGTTGAAATCTAAAGAAGGTTATCATTTATTGTGTTATCCTTTTGAAGGTCGTTTTGTGCATGAAGGAATGGCAGCGATACTGGCATACAGAATCGGCAAAAGTATGGATATCACATTTTCTATTGCAATGAATGATTATGGCTTTGAATTGTTGAGTGATCAGCCTGTTGATGTTGCAAAAGGCATTAGTGAAGGCTGGTTTAGTCCCGAAAATTTATATGAGGATGCGATGAAAAGCATCAACGCCACAGAAATGGCCAGAAGAAAATTCAGGGATATTGCTTCTATTGCAGGACTGGTTTTTACAGGTTTTCCGGGAAAGCCGGTCAGGTCGAAGCACCTTCAGGCCAATGCCCAGCTTTTCTTTGATGTTTTTAAAGATTACGAAGAATACAATTTACTTTTGCAGCAAGCACATGAAGAAGTTTATACTTTTCAGCTGGAAATCGCAAGGATGCGCAAGGCATTCGACAGGATTGATAGTCAGTTTATAGTTGTTAAACAACCAGAGCATGCAACACCATTTTCATTTCCTATTCTGGTAGACAGTTTAAGAGAAAAATTCACTAATGAAGATTTGAAAATAAGGATAGAAAAAATGATTGCAGAATCTGAAGAATAATGGGAGCACTGAGTATCAATCTGCATGGCGAAACTTTTGAGTTGCTTCCTGAGAAGGCAGTTTACCGACCATTACTTAAGCAATTAATTTTTGCAGACATTCATTTAGGAAAAGCTGTTCATTTCAGAAAAGCTGGAATTCCTTTGCCTGCAAACAGTTCACAAACAGACATAGAAAAAATGAAAGGGCTGGTTGAAAAACACAAGCCTGAACAGGTTATTATTCTCGGAGATCTTTTTCACAGTGATTTGAATAGTGAATGGGAATTGTTTACCGGATTGCTTGATTGCTGTGCACCGATTGATTTTTTTCTGGTGAAAGGAAATCATGACATCCTGAAAAAAGAATTTTATGAAATTCCGCATCTTCATGTTGTGGATGAACTGGAGGAAGAACATTTTTTATGGACCCACCATCCTGTTGAAAAAAGTGTGAAACTGAATTTTTGTGGGCACATCCATCCTGGAATTGTCATAAAGGGCAAAGGAAGACAAGGTTTAAAACTGCCCTGTTTTTATCATTGTAACAACCAGTTTATAATTCCCGCTTACGGCAGACTTACAGGCTTGTACACCTTACCACTTATCAAAGATTGCATGGCTTATGTAATCGGTGGAGACAAGGTTTATGATGTCAGCATCAAAAGCCGCAAAAAAGCAGTTTAATTTATACACAATTTAATTATTAAATTAATTGAACATTTTGCCTTAAACATTAAAAATATTCGGGTAGAACAGTTATTTTTGCAATGAATTTTCACAAAAACAGAAATGTTACTACAGGTACAGAATACCCTTCACGACTATTTGCCGATAGTTTTTATGTTTATTGCAGCAATGGGCTTTATTGTCCTGTCAATGTTTGCAACCCACTGGATGGGTCCGAAAAAGAAATCGGCGATTAAAGATGAGGCTTTTGAGTGTGGGATTGAAGCGCAGGGAAATGCGAGAACACCATTCTCGATAAAATATTTTCTGGTTGCAATTTTATTTGTTTTATTTGACGTTGAAGTGATTTTCATGTATCCATGGGCAGTAAACTTTAGAAATCTGGGCGTGCTCGGGCTTGTAGAAATGTTTACTTTTATGGGTTTTCTTGTTCTCGGATTGGTTTACATCATTAAAAAAGGAGCGCTTCGCTGGGATTAATCAGTGATGCAAACAAAAATGAAACTTTTCGATACTATATTTTTTTCACAAATTAAATTTTCAGGAATATGATTGACATTAAGCCCGAAAACACACCGGAGGGAGTGGAAGGAACCGGTTATTTCGCAACTTCACTTGATAAAGCGGTTGGACTAGCAAGAGCCAATTCTTTGTGGCCACTTCCTTTCGCAACATCTTGCTGCGGCATTGAGTTTATGGCAACAATGGCATCCCATTATGATTTAGGACGTTTTGGTTCTGAGAGATTAAGTTTTTCTCCAAGGCAAGCGGATCTTTTGATGGTAATGGGAACGATTTCGAAAAAAATGGGAGTTATTTTAAGACAGGTTTATGAACAGATGGCAGAACCAAAATGGGTTTTGAGTATGGGTGCGTGCGCCAGCAGTGGGGGTATATTTGATTCTTACAGCGTATTACAAGGTATTGACAGAATTATGCCTGTTGATGTTTATGTTCCGGGTTGCCCTCCCCGTCCCGAGCAGGTTTTAGATGGTATCCTTCAAATTCAGGAACTGGCTAAAAATGAAACAAGAAGAAGACGTGATTCACCTGAATACACAACAATGCTTGAGCAATACGGTATTAAATAATTAAAACAACATCAAAAGGAATAAATGAGCGAATTATTAGAAACATTGTCAGGAAAGCTGCATGAAAAGTTTGGCAGCAACCTTATCAAAGCTTCAATGGATTATGATTTTCCGGTGTTTCTTATTGAAAAAAACAGCCTGATTGAAATCCTTACCTACCTTAAAACTGATCCTGAAATGGGATTTAATTTTCTAACGACACTTTGTGGCGTCCACACACCCAATAATACAGGTGCTGAATTTGGTGTAATGTATCAGCTTCAAAATATGGAAAAAAACTGGAGAATAAGGTTAAAAATCACTATGCCGGAAGATGATCTTAAAGTTCCGACTTTAACAGTACTCTGGCCCGCAGCAAACTGGATGGAAAGACAAGAATATGATTTTTTTGGATTTAACTTTACCGGTCACCCGGATTTAAGAAGAATTCTGAATATGGATGAAATGAACTATTTCCCGATGCGCAAGCAATATCCGCTTGAAGATGCTGGTCGTGAAGATAAGGATGATAAATTTTTTGGCAGATAATAGGATAAGTAGTGATCGAAAAACATAATATCAAAACAGATTCACCTGAAAAGGAATATTCAACCCTGAATCTGGGACCTACACACCCTGCTACTCATGGTATTTTTCAAAATATCCTGAAAATGGACGGTGAAATTGTGATGCATGCCGAACCTACAATCGGATACATTCACAGAGCTTTTGAAAAAATTGCCGAACACAGGCCTTATTACCAGATTACAACACTTACAGACAGAATGAATTACTGCTCATCCCCTATCAATAATCTGGGATGGCACATGACAGTTGAAAAACTGATAGGTTGCGAAGTTCCAAAAAGAGCACAATACCTGAGAGTAATTATCATGGAGCTTGCAAGAATTTCTGACCACGTTATCTGCGATACTATCATCGGTCAGGATACTGGTGCCACTACAGGATTTCTTTATTTCTTCCAGATGCGTGAAAAAATTTACGAAATCTATGAAGAAATCTGCGGTGCAAGATTAACTACAAACATTGGCCGTATCGGTGGTTTAGAGCGTGATTTCACCCCGAAAGCATGGCAAAAACTTGAAGCTTTTATGGTTGAATTTCCAAAATATCTGAAAGAATTTCAAAGCCTGATAGAAAGAAACAGAATATTTATGGACCGCACTATTGGCTGTGGTCCCATTACGATAGAAAAAGCATTAAGTTACGGTTTTACAGGTCCTAATTTAAGAGCCGCAGGATTGGATTATGACGTTCGTGTTGCCAATCCTTACAGCAGTTATGAGGATTTTGATTTTAAGATTCCTGTAGGAAAATCCGGTGATACTTATGACAGGTTTATGGTACGTCTTCAGGAGATGTGGGAAAGTGTGAGTATAATACGACAGGCGATTGACAAAATGCCTGAAGGACCATTTCACGCTGATGTTCCCGATTTTTATCTTCCTGAAAAACAAGATGTTTATAGCAAAATGGAAGCACTCATTTACCATTTCAAAATTGTAATGGGAGAAACAGACGTTCCAAAAGGAGAAGTTTACCACGCAGTTGAAGGAGGAAACGGCGAACTTGGTTTTTACCTGATCAGTGATGGCGGAAGGGCACCTTTCAGACTCCATTTCAGAAGACCCTGCTTTGTGTATTATCAGGCTTATCCTGAAATGATTGTTGGCGGATTATTGAGTGATGCCATTTTAACAATGAGTAGTATGAACGTAATAGCAGGTGAGCTTGATGCTTAATTAGATAAAAATGACAACTACAGAAATACAATTCGATTCTGAAACTTTAGCGCTTGTCAATAATATGATGAAACGCTATCCCGAAGGAAAGCATAAATCTGCTCTGATACCTGTATTGCACATTGCGCAGGCAGAATTCGGAGGTTGGTTAAGCGTACCAACAATGGATTACGTTGCATCAGTGATGAATTTAAAACCCATTGAAGTTTACGAAGTAGCCTCTTTTTACAGCATGTTTAATATGCATCCTGTCGGCAAATGCCTTATTGAAGTTTGCAGAACAAGCAGCTGCTGGCTGAGAGGTGCTGAAGATGTGATTGACCATATTGAAAAAAGACTGAATATCAGAGTGGGCGAAACTTCTGCCGATGGCATGTTTACATTAAAAGCTGTAGAATGCCTTGGAAGCTGCGGTACTGCACCAATGATGCAGGTAGGAGCTGATTATCATGAAAACCTGACCATAGAAAAAGTAGATACACTTCTTGAAAAATTCAAGGATGAAAATAAACAAAGCCGTTATTGTTAATCTGTAAATGAGCAAAAAATTACTCTTAAAGAACGACCATATAGAGGGCATCCATACCCTTCCGATTTATCGCGCCAATGGCGGATACAGTGTTCTTGAAAAAGCCCTTAAAACTATGTCGCCTGAGGCTATCCTTGAAGAAGTAAAAACTTCAGGTTTGAGGGGACGTGGCGGTGCAGGATTTCCAACAGGATTAAAATGGAGCTTTCTTGCAAAACCTGAAGGTGTGCCAAGATACCTTGTTTGCAATGCGGACGAAAGCGAACCGGGCACATTAAAAGACAGGTATTTAATGGAGCGCCATCCTCATATTTTAATTGAAGGCATGATCGTTTCAAGTTTTGCACTTGGAGCTAAAACTTCTTACATCTATATAAGAGGTGAATACTTTTATATTGCCCGAATTCTTGAAATCGCTATTAAAGAAGCATACGAGGCAGGATTTTTAGGAAAAAATATTCAAGGATCGGGTTACGACCTTGATTTATATGTTCAGGTTGGTGCCGGCGCCTATATCTGCGGAGAAGAAACAGCACTTTTAGAAAGTCTTGAAGGCAAAAGAGGAAATCCCAGGATTAAGCCACCATTTCCGGCAATAGCAGGATTGTATGGTTGTCCAACTGTTGTAAACAATGTAGAAACTATCGCAGCTGTTGTTCCTATTCTTGAAATGGGTGGAGCAGAATATGCTAAAATAGGTACAGAAAAAAGTACAGGCACCAAACTAATTTCAGCATCAGGTCATATTAATAAGCCAGGCGTTTATGAAATTGAACTTGGCATTCCGGTTGAAGAATTTATATATTCAGAAGAATATTGTGGTGGCATTTCAGGTGGTAAAAAGCTGAAAGCTGTAGTGGCAGGTGGCTCATCAGTTCCAATTCTTCCTGCAGAACTGATACTTAAAACATCAGCAGGCGAACCAAGAATGATGAGTTACGAAAGCTTGGGAGATGGCGGTTTTCTAACAGGAACCATGCTGGGTTCAGGTGGATTTATTGTGATGGATGAAGATACCAGCATCGTGAAAAACCTTTATACTTTCGCGCGTTTTTATCACCATGAAAGCTGCGGACAATGCAGTCCTTGCCGGGAAGGAACAGGCTGGATGGAAAAAATTCTGCTGAAAATTCTTGATGGTCGCGGAGACATGAAAGACATTGATTTGCTGTGGGATATTCAAAGTAAAATTGAAGGTAAAACCATTTGCCCGCTCGGAGAAGCAGCAGCATGGCCGGTGGCAGCAGCAATCAGACATTTCAGGAGCGAATTTGAAGAGTATATTCAGTACCCAGAAAAAATAAGAGACATTAAACATTATTACAGATTGCAGGAAACTGCAACTGCATAAAAAATAAATATGGCAAAAGTAACCATAGACGATATCACCATAGAAGTTCCGGACGGCACTTCTATTCTGGAAGCAGCACGTATAATAGGTGGCGATATCGCTCCTCCTGCAATGTGCTATTACAGTAAATTGAAAACAAGCGGAGGCTATTGCCGTACCTGCATTGTTAAGGTAGAACAAGGTTCTGCAAAGGACCCACGTCCAATGCCCAAACCTGTCGCAAGTTGTCGTACAACTGTTATGGATGGCATGGTAGTGCGCAATATAACTTCTCCGGAAAACCTTGAAGCAAGAGCAGGTGTAGTAGAATTTCTTCTGCTGAACCATCCTCTTGATTGCCCTATCTGCGATCAGGCAGGCGAATGCGATCTACAGGATCTTGCTTACAAACATGGTGAGGAAGAAACCCGATATCAGTTTCCGAGAAGAGAATTTGAACCTGAGGATATCGGTCCTTATATTAAACTTAACATGAACCGCTGCATACTTTGCTATCGCTGCGTAAAAGTAGCTGATCAGATTACAGACGGTCGCTGCCATGGAGTTGTTAACCGTGGTGAAGTATCACAGATTTCAACTTACATCGAACAGGCAATCGACAATGATTTTTCAGGAAACATGATTGATGTATGTCCGGTAGGTGCATTAACGGATAAAACTTTCAGGTTTAAAAGCCGTGTATGGTATACCAAACCTGTAGATGCCCACAGAGATTGCCCAAAATGTTCGGGAAAAGTAAGACTGTGGTATCAGGGTGAAGAAGTGTTGAGAGTGACCGGTCGAAAAGACCAGTGGGGAGAAATTGAAAACAACGAAGATGGCAGCACAGCCTGGATTTGCAATGACTGCAGGTTTGATAAAAAAGAAACTAAAGACTGGGTAATTGAAGGACCTACACATGTAAACAGAAGGTCTGTAATTTCAGCTAACCATTACGAAGGACTTGCAGCCATAAAAGCAGACACACTCAGAATGCTGGGTTCACAGCCTCATGGCGTTAAAGTTGACCTTGGTGAAGGAGCGCTAGACCCTAATAATGAATAACTACTGTTTATAGATTTATAAACCTCAAACCAAAAGAGAAAAAAGGAACATGGAACCGATTATATTTAAAGCTATTGTTGTAGGCCTGATATTCAGTATCACACTGCTTGTAGCTACCTATTCAACTTACGCAGAACGCAAGGTTTCGGCATTAATGCAAGACCGTGTGGGTCCTAACAGAGCAGGACCATTTGGTTTATTGCAACCAATTGCTGATGCTGTGAAAATGTTTATGAAGGAAGAGCTCATTCCATCTGTTTCAAACAGGTGGCTATTTGTGCTCGGACCTTGTATCTCAATGTTGACGGCGCTGATGGCCGGTGTGGTAATTCCCTGGGGAGGCCCGATAACTATTGGTGAACAGACATTTGATTTTCAAATAGTAGATCTTAATGTTGGCATACTTTTCTTATTCGGAGTTGCATCTCTTGGTGTTTATGGTATTATGATCGGAGGCTGGGCTTCTAACAATAAATTTTCGCTGCTTGGCGCCATTCGTGCTTCTTCTCAAATGATCAGTTATGAAATTGCAATGGGCCTTGCCATCATTGCACTTGTAATGACTACCGGAACTTTAAGTCTTAAAGAAATTGTCAACCAACAGGATGCAGCATATTGTAATTTTGTTTACCAACCACTTGGATGTCTGATTTTTATAATTTGCGCATTTGCAGAAACCAACAGAGCTCCTTTTGACCTGGCTGAGTGTGAAACTGAATTAATTGGCGGGTACCATACAGAATACTCATCAATGAAACTGGGCTTTTATCTTTTTGCAGAGTACATTAATATGTTTATTTCTTCTGCAGTAATTGCCTGTTTTTATTTTGGCGGATACAACTTTCCTTTCCAGCATTCTCTGGGCATTGACGGAAACTGGCTAAGTATCATTCAGTTTTTTGTATTATTCGGTAAAATAGTATTTTTCATTTTCTTCTTTATGTGGGTACGCTGGACCATTCCGCGTTTCCGTTATGATCAGTTGATGAATTTGGGTTGGAAAGGCCTTTTACCATTGGCTATTGCGAATATATTTGTAACCGGAATAGTAATGTGGGTAAATGGGGATATTAACTGATGAGAAAACAATTAACACACACTTCTAAATAATAAAATATGTTAACAGACAGAAGTAAGCAAGTTGTAAGAAAAGAAATGACCTGGGCTGAAAAAGCTTATCTGCCTGCTATTTTTAGCGGCATGATGATTACTTTCAGTCATATTTTCAAGAAAAAGGCTACTATAAAGTATCCTGAACAGAAACGACCAATTGCACCGATTTACAGAGGACAACACGTACTGAAACGAGACGAAGCAGGCGCTGAAAGGTGCACAGCTTGCGGACTTTGTGCAGTTGCCTGTCCTGCCGAAGCCATTACAATGGTGGCTGAGGAAAGAAAAAAAGGCGAAGAAAATCTTTACAGAGAAGAAAAATATGCTTCTATGTATGAAATCAACATGTTGCGTTGCATTTTCTGTGGATTATGTGAGGAAGCTTGTCCAAAAGAAGCGATTTTTCTGACAGACAGGCTTGTACCGAGTACTTTTGAACGCGCTGATTTTATTTACGGCAAAAGCAAATTAGTTGAAACCATTGACAATCCTATTGATGTCAGTGTCAGACAAACTCAAAAGGTGCTTGAATTTAAGGAAGATAAAAAGCACAAACACAACCGTACTTTTTTAGATAAAATTAATACAATCATACAAAGGCATTAATAACGTGGAAATAATTAATTTACAATACGCCTTTAAAAATCGTAATTCGCAGATAATAAAATGAGCATTACACAATATATCTTTTGGTTTCTCTCTTTTGTGGCGATTTTCAGCGCTATATTAGTAGTATTTTCAAAAAATCCGGTGCACAGTGTGCTCTATCTGATTATTACTTTTTTCGCAATTGCAGGTCATTACCTCTTACTTAACGCACAATTTCTGGCAGCAGTTCATATAATAGTTTATGCAGGCGCAATTATGGTGCTATTTCTCTATGTGATAATGATGCTAAACCTCAACAGAGAAACAGAATCTCATAAAAAACCTTATATCCGATTTATAGCAGTAATTGCCGCAGGTTTGCATATGATTACTCTGATTGCGGCGTTCAA
>JACMRS010000057.1 GCA_014376345.1 Bacteroidia bacterium
AAGGTTTATATTATTGACGAGGTGCACATGCTTTCAGCTGCTGCATTTAATGCTTTTCTGAAAACACTTGAAGAGCCGCCGAAATATGCCATTTTTATCCTTGCTACAACTGAAAAGCATAAAGTACTTCCTACAATTCTTTCACGTTGTCAGATATTTAATTTTAAACGTATCCAGATTAAGGATATGGTTGAGCATCTGAAAACTATTGCTGAAAGAGAAGGGGTTTTTGCAGAGGAAGAGGCATTGCATCTGATAGCAGAGAAAGCAGATGGAGGATTGAGAGACTGTCTTTCAATTTTCGACCAGATGGTAAGTTTTACCGGAAACAGAATTACTTACGATAAGGCAGTAGAGAATCTAAATATCCTTGACAGGGATTATTATTTTAATGTAACTGATTCGATTTTGTCACAAAATATTTCTGAAGTTCTGTTGTATTTCGATCAGGTTCTGGATAAAGGATTTGATGGTCAGCTATTTCTTAGCGGATTGAGCGAGCATTTCAGAAATCTGATGGTATGCAGGGATAAACAGACGGTTCAGCTTTTGGATGTTGGTGAAAATCACAAAGTAAAATATGAAACGCAGGCAAGAAGTACTGATCTTTCTTTTCTTCTGAATGCGCTTAATATCAATAATCAATTTGATATTGATTATAAAAACAGCCGTAATCAAAGGCTGCATGTTGAGCTTGCTTTAATAAAGCTATGTCACATAAAATCTATTGTCAACGTTACAGCAACGCTTGACGAAATAAAAAAAAAAGTTTTGAAATAGAGCAGGAAGAACTTTCCAAAGGTTCAAAACCGAAAGTTCCTGCAAAGCCAATAGAACTGGCACCTTCAACTCTGGAGATTCCCAGAATACCTGTTAAAAAAACATATTCACCACCTCCTCAGCAAATTAGTATGGCAGAGATTCATGAAGATGAGATTGCCGAACCAATTGTTGAAATTAAAGAACCTATATTAATTAAAGAACCTTTATCGGAGGTTATAGTTGAAACAGATACTGCTCTGGAATTTACAATTGAAAATCTGGAAGCGTTACTGATTGGTTATGTAGGTAAAAAGAATAACAACAATCTTTCAGGGTTGTATTCAACGATGCTAAAAGCAATTGAAGGTGATACGATAAAGATTACAGTAGGCGCACAAGTTCAGTTTGACATGCTCGATAAAGACAGACCTGAATTACAATCGTTTTTAAGAAAAAGATTTGATAATGAAACTATATTTCTTTCTGTGATAGTGGATGAAACTGTTGATACAACATCTAAAACACCATATACACCTCAGGAAAAACTAAAAGCCATGAAAGAGCTTCGACCAGATTTGAATTACCTGATCGAAAAATTCAATCTTAAAATAAAATAGGGGTAGGCTTAACGGTTTGAATCTTTCGGAATGCTCTCATTTACTTTGAGATTTCTTCCGCCAACATCTTTACCATTAATTTCTTCGATTGCAGTTTTTGCATGTTCGTCATTCGACATTTCAACAAAGCCAAAGCCTTTAGACCTGTTAGTCATTTTGTCCATAACAATTTTTGCTGAAGTTACTTCGCCATAAGTTCCAAATAATTGTGAAAGATCATTTTCACTGGTCTTATAAGACAGATTTCCTACGTAGATATTCATGTTTTTCTTTAAATTTTAATTTTTTTAAGTTCTGTTTTTTATACTTGAACTTATACAAAAGTAACAATGTTTCGCAATAATCCAAGTTTTATTTATAAAATGCGTTAAACATAGGGTTATAAGGCATAAAAAAAGCTTCACGAATTTCGTGAAGCTTTTGAATATTGTGTTTGTGATTAATACCTTTTGTTGTATCCGCCGCCGCCGCCATTGCTGCGACCACCGCCACCGTAACCACCGCTACCGCCTGAAAAACCACCTTCGGTTTTAGGACGCGCTTCGTTAACTGTAAGGGTTTTTTCCATCATTTCAATGCCGTTTAATTGCTCAACTGCATTTTTACCTTCTTCTTCATTCGGCATTTCAACGAAACCAAATCCACGGCTTTTGCCTGTAAATTTATCGCTGATAATTTTTGCTGAAGAAACTTCACCGAAAGCTTCAAATACTTCTTTTAAATTGTCATCATTCGCACGGAAATTGATGTTTGCTACGTAAATGTTCATTTTTGTTTTATATGTTATGTTTAAACTGCTTCCGGAAATAGCTAACAATTTACAAAACGACGGGGAGAAATAAATTTAATTATTAAAATCCAGTAGTACAGACGATTATTTTACGCGGACTGGGAAGAAGAAGTGCAAATATAGGCTATTTTATTGAGATCGGCACTAAACTATGATTTCTGATTTCTGATTTTTTGATTTCTGATTTAAGAAAAAATTTGAGATTTGTGATTTTAGATTTGTGATTTTTGTCATTTGTTATAATGTAGGGGCACACGGCAGTGTGTCCAATTTGGTCATTCATACTTATATTCCTG
>JACMRS010000058.1 GCA_014376345.1 Bacteroidia bacterium
AAGAATATGAAGAATGTTTATTGAAAGCAAAAGGTATTTTATCTGTTTTTCAAAATGACGGTAAATAGAAACGGCGTCCAATTTGAACGCCGCTCCTTAACCATTATTATGAAAAATATTATTTAACCTCTTCGAATTCTACATCCTGAACATTGTCTTCAGGTTTGCTTTCTGCATTGCCTGTATTTTCCTGTCCGGCATTTTCTCCACCCTGAGTTTGTTGTTGAGCCTGGTAAATATCCTGAGACGCTGCATTCCAAGCTGTATTCAGTTTTTCGGTTTCAGAATCAATAGCTGCAAAGTCTTTATTCTGATGAGCAGTTTTAAGAGAAGCTAATGCTTCATCAATAACCTGTTTTTTATCAGCCGGAATTTTATCGCCGTATTCTTTGATATTTTTCTCAGTTGTGAAAATCAAAGCATCAGCAGCATTAAATTTATCTGCTTCTTCTCTTGCTTTTTTATCAGTTTCAGCATTTGCTTCCGCTTCTTGCTTCATTTTCTCGATTTCTTCTTTGCTCAACCCGCTTGAACTTTCAATTCTGATTTTTTGCTCTTTGCCGGTACCTTTATCTTTAGCAGATACATGTAAAATTCCGTTTGCATCAATATCAAATGTTACTTCAATTTGAGGAACACCTCTTGGTGCCGGTGGAATTCCGTCAAGATTAAACATACCGATTGGTCTGTTGTCCTTAGCCATTGGCCTTTCACCTTGTAAAACGTGAATCTGAACAGATGGTTGCTGATCGCTTGCGGTTGAAAATGTTTCGCTCTTTTTAGAAGGAATTGTAGTGTTACTTTCAATAAGTTTAGTGAATACGCCACCGTATGTTTCGATACCTAAAGAAAGTGGTGTAACATCTAAAAGAAGTACATCTTTAACTTCACCTGTTAGTACACCACCCTGAATAGCTGCGCCTACTGCAACAACTTCATCAGGATTTACACCTTTACTTGGAGCTTTTCCGAAAAACTTTTCTACTGCAGCTTGTACAGCTGGTATTCTGGTACTTCCACCAACTAAAATTACTTCATTGATATCTGCAGTTGTAAGTCCTGCATTTTTAAGTGCTGAACGGCAAGGCTCGATAGTACGTTTTACTAAATCGTCAACCAATTGTTCAAATTTGGCGCGGCTTAAGCTGCGAACCAAGTGTTTTGGAATGCCATCAACCGGCATAATATATGGAAGGTTGATTTCAGTATTAGCTGTACTGGACAATTCGATTTTAGCTTTTTCAGCAGCTTCTTTCAAACGCTGAAGTGCCATTGGATCTTTAGTAAGGTCTAATCCACCATTTTCATCCTTAAACTCTTTTACTAACCAGTCTATAATTTTCTGGTCGAAATCATCACCACCCAGGTGAGTGTCACCATCTGTGCTTTTAACTTCAAATACACCTTCACCAAGTTCAAGTACTGAAACGTCATGAGTTCCTCCACCGCAGTCAAAAACTACAATTTTCATGTCGATGTGTTTTTTATCCAGTCCGTAAGCTAATGCTGCTGCAGTTGGCTCGTTTATAATACGTTTAACTGTTAATCCTGCTATTTCACCAGCTTCTTTAGTTGCTTGACGCTGAGCGTCATTGAAATATGCAGGAACAGTAATAACTGCTTCTTTCACTTCCATACCAAGATAATCTTCAGCAGTTTTCTTCATTTTCTGAAGAATCATTGCACTGATTTCTTGTGGTGTGTAAAGTCTTTCGTCAATTTTTATTCTTGGAGTGTTATTATCTCCTTTAACAACTTCGTAAGGAACACGTCCTGCCTCAGCTGTTACCTGATCGAAAGTGTTTCCCATAAAACGTTTAATGGAATAAATTGTATTCCTTGGGTTAGTAATGGCCTGTCTTTTAGCAGGATCTCCTATTTTACGCTCGCCGTCTTTCATAAAACCAACTACAGAAGGTGTTGTTCTTTTTCCTTCACTGTTAGGAATTACAACCGGCTCGTTTCCTTCCATTACTGAAACACAAGAGTTTGTAGTACCTAAATCTATTCCTATAATTTTGCTCATAATTTAATTTTTTCTGTTTTCGTTTTTTCTCCTTCTGCAATAGAAGTGCCAATAGTAAAACAAGTAGATATTGTCTTGATTATTGACAATATCAATGTCTTTTTGTCAGATAATCTGACGGATTAGAAAAAATTAAGCTTATTTGTTGAGGGATCTGTGGTAAGATAATTCATCCCCTGTTGGGTCAGTTCAATGTTTTTAATTGTATAAGAGGCTCTCGAAGAAATAATGCCCACTCCATTTTCAATATTGGTATAATCTGTTTGCTTTTGAACGATGCCAATTGAAGGCTCAGAAGCCGCAATATAATCATCCAACGCCTGACCTGCTCCAAGATAGGTAATGTCAATTCCTTCTAGTCGCCTTTTTATAGTGGCGTCAATTTTTAATCTGTCTTCCAGAAAAAGAAAGAAATTTTTACCGGGAGTTGTATATCTGATGCTTTCTCCACCATTAGTAGTGGTAGTTCTAACACCATTTAATATTTTCCAGGTTACAATTTTAAAAGTTTTAATGCTGGTGTCTGCTTTATTAATTTCAGTTATTCTAAAATTAACATGAACATCATAAGCGCTGGTAAAAATTCCTGAAGTAAAATTGACAATGATGTTTTTTGTTGGGTTTACATCCCAGGTTGGATTAGGAATTAAAGGACTTACAGGCTGACTGATAGACTGTGGAGGCCCGGAAACCAGGGTTAAACCACTTGCTAATTTACCTGATTTAGGCATCGTAAAACTGATCTTACAAAAATAGTGGGGTTTTATTGCCGGAGCTCCCATGGGGGTTGCATATAGATAATTGGGACTGTTTGCAAAGTAACCAGAATCTTTAGGAAGTTGATTGATACGGTATAACTTTATAGGTGTTTTTTGAACGCCATTTTCATCAAAAACCTGAAGTTGAAGATTGTATAAAGTATCGAAATAAAGTGAATCGTTAATCTTTGCTATTTCAGAAGCTGAAGCATTAGGGTTGACAAAAGCCTTATTTATTCTGAAAATCTGTTGTGGTAATGCAGGATCTATTAAACCGTAAACAACAGGTACTTCCTGCCAGTCGCCAAATACATCAATTTCATTTTTACAACTTCCTGAAAGTATTATAAATGCTATGCAAAAAAGGGTTCTGATTCTTGAAGAGTTCAAATTCCAACTGTTAATGCTATTTTGATTACCTTTGCCTTTCTGCAACACTTTGCAAATATGAAGATTTTTTTTGTTGTTTTTAGTTTTATGTGCGCTTTAACGCTAAATGCGCAGGAAGTTCAAAAAGATTTTACCAAAACCTTACTTTCAGAAGATTTTGAAAACGTTTCTGAGAAATGGCCGCAGATTTTCAATGCGGACAATGTTTTTTTAACTCAAAACAGCCATTACGAACTTTTACGAAATTCAAAAAAAAGCGGTTATTATTTGTTGCCAAAAATTTCTGATGAATTCAGCAATTTTGAAGTTACAACAAGTTTCATTTTTGAATCAAAAGGTAATGCTAAGCAAAGTGCAGGAATTCTGATTATGGCTCAAAAGTCGGGTAATGGTGCTATATTAGTTGAAATAAACAGGAAAAAGGAATTCAGCATAAGGAAAATATATACCGACCGCACCGTTAATATTACTTCGGGTGAAGATGGTTGGGAGAAAAACTCAAATATCAGCAAAGAGAATAATGAGATTGTCATTAAAACTTATAAAAAGGTTTATGATGTTTATATAAACGGACAGTTTGTAAAAAGTTTTTCTGAAATTGAATTTGCAAGAGGCTCTATAGGACTTTATATTGGCCCGGACAGTAAAGCAACTTTTGATTTTCTCAAAATTAAGGGTGAGGAAAAAGCAGATGTTTTACAGACAGAGGTAACTAATGAAAAGAATGAAGATGAATCTTTTGCTCAGATAATTATTAAATTAAAAGATCAGCTTAATGCCAAAATAAAAGAATCTGAAGAGCTTCGAGTGAAGTTAAAGAACTGCAATATTAGCGAAGGAAGTTCTGCAGGAACGGATACAGCTTCAATGCGTATCAGAAAGAATCTTGAAGCTTCAAACAATAAACTTCAGTTAGAAAAAGATGACATTATGCTGCGTCTTGCAAAAGTGATAGCAGAAAAGGAAAAGCTTGAAAAGTTTAAAAATGAAATTCAGGCAAACCAGCAGGATGGTGATATAATTATTAACCTGACAAATCTGGTTAATTCTCAGAAAATTAAAATTTCTGATCTTGAAACAAAAAATACATCTCTCAATGAAGAAAGTAATTCTCTTTTTCTTGAAACTAAAGATTTAAATGAAAAGCTTAAAAAAGCCAGAACTGATCTTGATAGTAAGATTGTCAAAAATCTATTTCTAGAAAGGGATTTAGACAGTTTGAGAAGACAGGTTAAAGCATTGAGTGATACATTAAACCGCCTGCAAAAGGGAACAGTTGTTCAGGAAACACTTACTGAAGAAGAAAAGCTAAATCAGCTAATTGAAAAAGAAAGACTTGAACGTGTGAAGAGGAAAGAAGATGAGGAAAAAAAGAAAAAAGAAGGTGAATAATAAGTTTTATAAAGAACTTTCAGCAAAAATATGAGTACTCCGGGAAAACCAATTAAAAGAGTGACCACCCACACACTTCAGGAAATGAAGGAGCGAGGTGAGAAAATTGCAATGCTAACTGCGTATGATTTTTCTCTGGCAAGAATTGTAGATGATGCCGAAATGGATATTATTCTGGTTGGAGACAGCGCGAGTAATGTAATGGCTGGTCATGAAACAACTTTGCCCATCACACTTGATCAGATGATATACCATGCAGGTTCAGTAGTAAGGGCAATCAAAAGGTCTTTAGTGGTGGTAGATTTGCCATTTGGATCTTATCAGGGTAACAGTAAGGAGGCCCTTAATTCTTCTATCAGAATAATGAAAGAAAGCGGCGCCCATGCAATTAAACTTGAAGGCGGTGAAGAGGTTGTAGATTCTGTTAAAAGGATAATCAGTGCCGGTGTACCTGTAATGGGACATCTGGGTTTAACACCGCAGTCTATTTATAAGTTTGGAACTTACGCTGTGCGTGCTACTGAAAAAAAGGAGGCTGAAATTCTACTTAAAGATGCTAAAATATTAGAGGAAGCAGGTTGTTTTGCTTTGATACTCGAAAAAATTCCGGCAAGTCTTGCAAAGCAGGTAGCTGAAAGTCTGACTATACCGGTAATCGGTATTGGAGCAGGCAGCGATTTAGACGGACAGGTTTTGGTGCTTCATGACATGCTTGGAATTAACAAAGATTTCAGTCCCAGGTTTATCAGGCGCTACCTTAATCTTTATGAAAGCATTAAAGGAGCGGTAGAGCATTATATTTCGGATGTGAAAGCCGGGAGTTTTCCTGATGAGAATGAGCAATACTAATTAATTACGAAGTATTAATTACGAATGTGGAAACTTAACAGCAAGCTGTTTAGTGATAATTCTTTTTTAGTAAAAATCAAGGAATGATTTTTTGGAGAACTGCCTTGTCACTCAAATTTTGAGTCACAATTTGATAATTATGCGTTGAATAATTAGGTTAAATTATCATTTATTGTATATAGGATTTTGCTGTGATAAATTTCCTTTTAAATCAGAAATCAAAAAATCAGAAATCAGAAATTCTCAGGTAGGAGATTCTTCAGTCCTCTCGGCTCAGCCAATACTTCATTCTGTAGTAACGGAATACCGTTAACAGAATTTTGTTCAAAATGACAAAATTTTAAATCACAAATTTTAAATCACAAATATTTGCGTAAGAGATTCTTCACTTCATTTAGTAATGAAGGAATACCTTCAACTAAATTTTGTTCAAAATGACTGAATCTTCAATCTTTAAATATTTGCGTGGGAGATTCTTCACTGCATTCTGTAGTAACGGTATACCGTTAACAGAATTTTGTTCAAAATGACTGAATCCAAAATCTCAAATCACAAATCTCAAATCCAAAATTGGATTATTTGCCTCCTAGACTGGCGGCCAGGTAGAGTCTGTTCATGCGGGCAATGTTGCCTTGGCTGATTTCTTTCGGGCATTCTGCTGTGCAGGCTCCTGTATTTGAACAGGCTCCGAAACCTTCAGTATCCATTTGATTTACCATTGCCAGAACTCGCTGATCAGTTTCAGGTTTTCCCTGTGGTAACAAGGACAATTGGGAAACTTTTGCTGAAACAAATAGCATCGCTGAAGAATTGACACAAGCTGCTACGCAGGCACCACAACCGATGCAAGCGGCACTCATAAATGCTTCATCAGCATCATCTTTTGGAATTGGCAGCGAATTGGCATCCTGAGCATTTCCGGTATTTACCGAAATATAACCACCCGAGCCTATAATCCTGTCAAAGGCTGACCTGTCAACGGATAAATCTTTTATTACTGGAAAAGCATTGGCTCTCCAGGGTTCAACAACGATAGTGTCGCCATCTTTAAACGAACGCATGTGAAGCTGACAGGTAGTTACACCCTTAAGCGGTCCGTGCGGACGGCCATTGATGTGCATACTACATGATCCACAAATTCCTTCTCTGCAATCATGGTCGAATGCAATTGGCTCATCGCCTTTAGTGATAAGCTCTTCATTCAGCACGTCAAACATTTCCAGGAATGACATGTCCTCAGAAATATCTTTTACTTTATAATCAACAAGTTTGCCGGGAGCATTTAAGCTTTGCTGCCTCCATACTTTTAACGTCAGATTCATATTACCGCTCATACTTTATATCTTTAATGGCCTTCGCCGTTTTAATTATTTATAGCTTCTATTTGCAATCTTAATATTCTCGAATTTCAATTCTTCTTTGTGAAGATCCCAGCCGTTGCCTTTGTTTTCCCATGCTGCTACGTAAGCAAAGTTTTCATCATCACGCAGTGCTTCACCATCTTCAGTTTGAAACTCTTCACGGAAATGTCCGCCGCAGCTTTCATCCCTGTTTAACGCATCAATACACATCAATTCTCCAAGCTCCATAAAATCTGCAACCCTTGATGCTTTCTCAAGCTCAGGATTAAATTCTTCATTGAAACCCGGTACTCGCACATCTTTCCAGAACTCATCTTTAAGTGCCCTGATATCCTTAATTGCGGAGTTTAATCCTTCAGCATTTCTTGCCATACCACATTTATCCCACATGATTTTTCCAAGACGCTTATGAAAATAATCTACCGAACGCGTTCCTTTAATATTTAAAAGAGCATTTATATTTGCTTTCACTTTATTTTCAGCTTCAACAAATGCCTCGTGGTCTGTTGAAATTGGCTTAGTCATAATCTCATTGCTAAGATACGACCCAATAGTATAAGGAATAACGAAGTAGCCATCTGCTAGTCCCTGCATTAAAGCAGATGCTCCAAGCCTGTTTGCACCGTGGTCGCTGAAATTAGATTCACCCAGACTATACAAACCATTTACAGTAGTCATCAGGTTATAATCTACCCACAATCCACCCATTGTATAGTGTACAGCAGGGTAAATACGCATCGGCGTTTCATAAGGATTTTCGCCCGTAATCTGTTTGTACATATCAAACAGATTGCCATATTTTTCTTTAACAACCTCTTTACCCAGACTTAAAATTGTTTCATCATCAGCATTTGGGTTGTTGTTCTTTATTGCTTCAACACGACCGTAACGCATCATGTTGTATTTAAAGTCGAGATACACCGCCATTTTAGATGTTCCTACACCATAACCGGCATCACATCTTTCTTTAGCAGCACGACTAGCCACGTCTCTTGGCACTAAGTTTCCGAAAGCAGGATAACGTCTTTCAAGATAGTAGTCGCGTTCTTCTTCAGGAATATCAGTTGGTTTACGTGTATCACCCTGTACTTTTGGAACCCAGATTCTGCCATCATTTCTTAGCGATTCAGACATTAGCGTTAACTTAGACTGATGATCTCCTGAAACAGGGATGCAGGTAGGCTGGTTTTGTGTAAAACATGGGTTTGCCATAAATGCACCGCGTTTGTGCGCTTTCCATGCAGCAGTTACATTGCAACCCATTGCATTAGTAGAAAGATAGAAAACGTTGCCATAACCACCGGTACAAAGCACAACGGCATGTCCGAAATGGCGTTCTATAGCTCCAGTAATAAGGTTTCTAACGATGATACCACGGGCTTTTTCATCGATAACAACTACGTCAAGCATTTCATGACGGGAATACATGGTAACGTTACCCATTCCAATTTGCCTTTCAAGAGCACTGTATGCACCTAATAGAAGCTGCTGACCTGTCTGACCTGCAGCATAAAATGTTCTTTGAACCTGTGTGCCTCCGAATGAACGGTTGCTTAGCATTCCGCCGTATTCACGTGCAAATGGAACTCCTTGTGCAACACACTGGTCTATAATATTCGGACTGATTTCAGCAAGTCTGTATACGTTTCCTTCACGAGATCTGTAATCGCCGCCTTTAACAGTATCATAGAAAAGACGGTAAACACTGTCACCATCATTCTGATAATTTTTTGCTGCATTGATACCACCTTGTGCAGCTATACTGTGTGCACGTCTTGGTGAATCCTGAAAGCAATAGCATTTCACCTTATAACCCAGTTCAGCAAGTGAAGCAGCTGCCGAAGCACCCGCAAGTCCTGAACCTACAACCAGTATTTCAAGGTTGCGTTTGTTGGAAGGATTAACCAGAGAAACGGTTGATTTGTATTTGGTCCATTTTTGTTCAATTGAACCTTCAGGTATTTTTGAATCTAATTTTGACATCCGATAGTTATTAAAAATTAATCGATCAGGTTAAAATGCATTACAATTGGCATCATTGCGAAAATAAAAGGAATTAAAACCGCAAAACCGGCTCCAACTGCTTTAATAAGCGGTGTATACTTTCTGTGTGTCCAGCCCATTGTTCTGAAGGCGCTTTGAAAGCCATGCAACAGGTGGTAAGATAAAGAGAACATTGAAAATACATAAAGGACAACTACCCAGATATTATCAAATGCTTCATTCATTTTTGCATAAAGAGTGGTACTGCCACCTGTAATTTCATCTGTAAAGCGACTAACTACCCAAAAGTCTTTAAGGTGAACAATCAGAAACATTAAAAGTAAAGTTCCTAGAAGTCCCATAGAACGCGAGTACCAAGTGCTGTTAGCTGCTCCGTTTTTAGAAGTATATTTAACGGGTCTTTTAGATCCGTTTTGTCCCCATAATACAAGTCCTTGAATAATATGTAAAATCAAACAGATAAATAATACGATTTCCATGGTGCGGATAACAGGATTGCTTCCGAAAAATTCAGCAACTTCATTGAAGGTTTCGCCTCCGTCATTAAAGAATATGCATGCATTTACACTGCAGTGTACCAAAAGAAAAGTGATAAGAAATAACCCGGTAAGAGCCATCACTATTTTTTTACCGATACTGGATGTAATAAACGTTGTAAACCAATTCATTGTGAGCCTTTATTATTTAACTGCAAATTTATCATTTATTGCATGAAAAATTCTTTTTTCTTTTACTAAAATTTTATTTAAACTGATTATAAGTAATGATTATAATTAGCTGTAATTCAATATATTAAATTAAAATATTTTTTTATATAATTAACTTTTAGATGGCAAAAAAATAAACATCCTTATCATAGATATTAAAAAGCGTCAAAAGGTTAATTTTGCGCACCGATAAATTTAAATTCCGTGTATAGCTTAATCAAAAAATCTTTGTTCCTGATGCAGCCTGAAAAGGCCCATTATTTTACCATGTCTTTACTTAAAACCGGACTTAAAATTCCGATAGTTAGTGGCATTATTAAATCTTTAGGTAAAGGAAAGAATACAAATGAAAGTATTCAGGCATTCGGACTTACATTTCCTAATGTAATAGGATTGGCTGCAGGTTTTGATAAAAATGCGATGTTTCTTGAAGAGTTATCAGCTTTGGGTTTCGGACATATTGAAATTGGAACGGTAACTCCAAAACCGCAAGATGGCAATGAGAAACCACGCCTTTTCCGATTGGTAAAGGACAATGCACTAATTAACCGGATGGGTTTTAATAATGATGGGGTTGAAGTGGTTGCTGAAAGATTGAAAAAAAGACCGGCAGGTTTGATTGTTGGTGGAAATATCGGCAAAAATAAAGTGACTCCAAATGAAAATGCTCTCGATGATTATGTCATTTGTTTCAAGGCATTGTATAATGTAGTTGATTATTTTACTGTTAATGTAAGCAGTCCGAATACACCGGGTCTCCGTGACCTCCAGGAAAAAGAACCGCTTACACACCTTTTGAAATCGCTTATCGCTTTAAGAGGTGAAATTGTGGCATCGGGTGAATCTTCAATCGTAAGACCCGTATTACTGAAAATAGCTCCTGATCTTACCGACAGTCAGTTAGATGATATTGCTGCTTTGGCAGTAGAAGCAGGAATTGATGGATTAATTGCGACTAACACAACTATTTCAAGGGCAGAACTAAATACTTCAACAGAAGATCTAGAAAAAATTGGTGCAGGGGGATTAAGCGGTGAGCCGGTTGAAGACAAAAGTACTTATGTGATTCAATATCTTTCAAAAAAGCTGAATGGCGCCATGCCAATTATAGGTGTAGGCGGTATTCACGATGTAAAAGGGGCAAAAGATAAACTTGATGCAGGGGCAACTTTACTTCAGCTTTATACGGGGTTTATATTTAAAGGTCCCGCTTTAATAGGAAAAATTAAAAACCTTTAATTTAATTTCCGTTAGCTTTATCACTGGCTTCCATAGCTTTTTTTCTTTGTCCTTTTGTAAAAGGAATAGGAATGTATTTAGCAGGAAACTTATTAAGATCTTTAATAACAGCATCTAAATCCTGAGCTGTTTTTGTAAGTGAATCGTATAATGATTTGTCATTAACAAGCTGACCTAAGGTGCCTTCACCTTTGTTAATTTTATCTAGCATGGATCCTAATGTACCCATGGCTGCGTTGGCTCTGTCTACTGTTTCTTTCAGGTTGAGTGCAGCCAGATTCTGACTTGTTTTTTCAAGGTTATCAACAATAGAATTGATTTTCTGATTGTTATTTTTCAGATTGGTAGCAATGGATTCGGTACTTGATATAATACTTGCAATACGCGGCTTGTTTTCAGAAATCAACGAATTAAGATTGTCTGTTGTTTGCCTGAAAGACCTTAATGAAGCTGAAAGATTAGCTATTGCAGCATCAATTTCTTTGTTTTTAAGAAGTGTGTCAAGAGAGCCAAGAACACTATTAATTTTAATAGAAATAGGATCAAGTTTACTATTAATAGCATCAGTAATACTTGCTGCCATGTCAGATCTTAATTCATCACCATCTTTAGCAAGATCTGTTCCGGCGCCAAGCTGAAGTTCAATTGCTTTGCTGCCAAAAAGATCTGAACTGATAATTCTTGCCACGCTGCTTTTTGGAATTTTAATATCTTCAGTTATATCGAAATCAACCCTGATAGCAAGAGTTTTATTATCGATGTTAATTTCAGTTATACTGCCAACTTTAAAGCCATTTAATAAAACAGGGTTTGCTTTTGCCAGTCCTGAAGCATTAGTGTATATGGAATGAAGAGTAATATTTCTTGAAAAGAAACTTCCTTTTCCTGAAAGATAATTATAACCAAGCACCAAAAAAGCGATGGAAATAGTTGTTAAAATGCCAATCTTAGTTTCGTTATTGATCTTCAAAAGTCAAAATTTTAGAGTTATTACTGCAAAAATACAACAAACGGGCTTATTTGCCTTTGTATTTTTTCACTGCTTTAAAAATTGCTGTAGCTACTAATACTTGTCCGCTATCTGAACCGATAACTTTTCTGTCGCTGGCATTAGTCAGAAATCCTGTTTCTACAAGTACTCCGGGCATTGCAGTTTTCCAAAGAACTAAAAATCCTGCATCTTTTACCCCTCTGCTTTTTAAGCCTGTTTTTTTTACAAATTCATTTTCAACGTAACCGGCAAACTTAATACTTTGTTCTCTGTATGCATTTTGTACAAGTGACATTATTATATGTCCGGCAGGAGAATTTGGATCAAATCCTTCGTAATTTTTATTTTTCTCATAATCTTCTTCAAGAAGAATGGCTGAATTTTCACGTTTAGCTACAAGCAGATTGCTTTCCGACTTGTGAAGACCCATTAAATAAGTCTCTGTTCCGGTGGCTGCTTTGTTGTCATTTGCATTGCAATGGATAGAAATAAAAAGGTCGGCACTATTTTTGTTAGCGATGTTGCTTCGTTCACTTAATTCAATAAATTTATCCGTTGTGCGTGTATATATAACCTTTACTCCTTTGAGGCTATCCTCTATCATTTTGCCCAGTTTAAGGGCAATTGCCAGTGTTACGTTTTTTTCGTTGCTGCTGCCACCGTTACATCCCGGATCATGTCCTCCATGTCCTGCATCAATTACAACAATATCAAAGACATTTGTATGCGGTTTTTTAAAGGATGTACAGCATAAAATTGCAATTAGTACAAAGAATATAGATTTTAAAATGTTTCGCACGTATTTACCCTGTTTAATTTTAAGTAACTTTGCCATCTGTTAATGACTCTAACAAGAATAGTGCCTTTCTTTTGAACAGCAAAGGATATATATCAAAATATATCCCAATTGCTTTGTGGATATTGGGCATTATGCTTATTTCACAAGGTGGATTGCATGCGCAAACACTGCATTTAGATTCGTTGTCTGCTAAAAAGGACACTCTTTCTTTTTCCGGAAGTGATACCATCAGGCTTTCTGCTTCTTCTATTGATGTTGCAATAGTTTACAGCTCTGAAGATTCTACTATTTTTGATTTGAAGAATCAGAAAGTCTATCTTTTTGGCAAAGCTAAGGTCAAATATGGTGAAATGACACTGGAGGCTGCCCGCATGGTTATTGATATGAAAACCAAACAGCTTTTTGCAACAGGTAT
>JACMRS010000059.1 GCA_014376345.1 Bacteroidia bacterium
TAAAATGTGCCCAGTTTAGAAAGTTTTTCCGCAAATGTTTTGTCACCTTTTTCCTCTTCTTTGTAAAAACGAAGGTTTTCAAGAAGCAGTACTTCACCGGGTTTTAATGAAGATGCTTTAGCTAAAGCGTCTTCACCAATGCAATCATCTGCAAATAAAACTGTTGTATCCGGAAGCAGTTGTTCAAGATGTTTTTTAAGGTGTTTTAGTGAATATTTATCTTCCGGTCCGGTTTTTGGCCTGCCCATGTGACTCATTAAAATAACAGATCCGCCGTCATTCAGAATTTTTTTAATAGTAGGAATTGCAGCACGCATCCTGTTGTCGTCAGTGATGTTGAAACCTTTATCAAGAGGCACATTAAAATCTACTCTAACCAGTGCTTTTTCATCTTTAAAATTGTAATTATCTACTGTCTTCATTAATTCTTAAGTGTTTTGTAGTGCAAAAGTACGGAAAATGCGTTTAAGATAAGTTTGATTATTGCATTTGCGTGAAGGATAGTAGCGGAAAGCCCGCAATCCCTTTAGGGTGAGGACTTGCAGCGGATAGCCTGACCTCTGTTGCGCTTAGTAGATATTTGATTTTGGATGCTTAACAGGCGCAACAGAGGGCACGCCCAAATCTTCCTGATATTAATTATCAACCAATTCTAAAATACTCTCAGGCACAAGATATTTTACTGAATGACCCTTACTCAATAACTCGCGGATGACAGTTGCGGAAATGTCAATTAAAGGTGCTTTGTGAAGGGTGAAATTATCATTTGGCAGTTCAATATTTTCACTGCCGGGTCTTTGGTAAATCTGAAATTTATACTTAGTCAATAATTGCTCTGAATTTTTCCATTTATTAAGTCCGGAAATATTATCAGAACCCATAATAATTTGAAATTCCATTTCCGGATGAAGTGCTTTTAAAGCATCAAGTGTGTCAATAGAATAATTTGGAGAAGGCATCGAAAATTCAATATCGCTGACTTCGAAATTAGGGTTGTCGCTGATAGCTGTTTTGACAAGATTTAAGCGTTTTTTTGCATCCCACAGATCATCTTTTTCTTTGAAGGGATTGTGAGGCGATACGACAAATAATATTTTCGAAAATCCTGCAAAACTGAGCATGTGTTGCGCCACTATTAAATGCCCGTTGTGAATAGGGTTGAATGAGCCAAAGAACAGCCCGGTTTTCATGAATTTATAAAATCAGTTACCAGCTTTTCAGCGTTGACAAATGTGTCTTCAAGTTTGTCATTTATTAATACACTGTCGTATTTTGTTTCGAACTGAAATTCAAATTTTGCTTTGTCTAATCTTTCCTTTAACTGGTGCTCAACTTCAGTGCTGCGTTTGGTTAATCTGTCCATCAGCACATCCATTGATGGTGGTCTGAGAAACACAGCCAGAGCAGCATCGCCAAACTCTTTTTTAATATTTAAACCGCCTACCACATCCACATCAAAAACCACTGTTTTCCCCTGCGACCAAATGCGTTCAACTTCGCTTTTCAGGGTGCCATAATAAAGTCCTTTATAAACCTCTTCATGCTCAAGAAACTCGTTGTTATTTATTTTTTGCAGGAAGTCTTCTTTTTCCAGAAAATAATACTCTCTGCCATTCTGTTCACCTTCACGAGGCTTGCGGGTGGTAGCAGAAACAGAAAAAGAAAGTTTGGGCATGGTAGCAAGCAAATGATTGACCACTGTGGTTTTACCTGAACCTGAAGGCGCTGAAAAGATTATTACTTTGTTCAAAATATTTTTGAGTTAATGTTTTGGCAAATATAAACAAAGTAAATATATGCACCAAAAGGCAGGAAATGCAACAGTAAAATGTCAATGATAATTATTCAGCAGGCTGAAGCATGCATGAATTCAGGATTTCCATTGATTTGTCTTTCTGAACAAAAACAACAACCTCGTAATCTTTTGGATTACCCGGAATACTGATCGTTTTTTGACCTGAATTACCCGTTGGTTTATCCTGCACTAAAGAACGCACAACCTTAATATGGGTAAGCGTTTCACCCCGGTTTTCGCCGTTTTTAATTTTATGTGTTACTGTTTTTAGAAGGACAGCAAAATTAACCGTTGAATTTTCGTGATTTCCTGAAATTTCATAGTTTACAGTTAAAGATTTTTCAGCATTAACTTTAGTGGCTGTGCAGGTAAGAGTGCATTCAGGAGTTTTGGAAGCTTCCTGATCAATGAAGCTCATAATTTTAGAACTGTTACTGCCGGTTGATTCATATTTACCATTGATAATAGCTTGTGGCGTGTAAATTGATTCAGTTTTTAAGGCATCCCTGTACGCATATTGCCTTTTAGTATATTCAGGCTTTGCTAATGTGTCTTTCCAGCCCAGAAAATCCCAGTAATCAACATGAAAAGCCAGAAGATAAATTGGTCTGTTATCTTTTTTAGCAGCATCTACAATTTGCTCCATCAGCTTATCGCCGGGAGGGCAACTCGAACACCCTTCAGATGAA
>JACMRS010000060.1 GCA_014376345.1 Bacteroidia bacterium
ACTGTCAAAAACTTATGAAATCGGCAAATTAAAACTTGATAATCTGAAAGTAAGGGTAGTTCAAAATGGTAAAAATTTCAATTTCAATGATATAATAAAAAAATTTGAACCAAAGGATACTATAAAAGATACTACTAAAGGTCCTACACATTTTAATCTGCTAAATATTGAAGTTAATAATGCTACTGTTTATTATGTTGAATCGGCTATTCCGGTTAATTATTTTCTTAAGAAAATAAATATCAGCAGTCCTGGTTTACGCTGGGATCAGGATACAATAGGAATTAATTATGCTCTTTCTTCTGGTCCTTCTACAGGAGATATAAAGGGATACATGAATATGAATCTCAAAAACAATGATTACAGACTTGCAACAATAGTCAGTAATTTCGACTTGCAGGTAATTGAACAATACATCAAGGATTTTGCGAACTACGGCAATTTTGCTGCAAAGCTGGATGCTAATATAAAAGCATCAGGTAACTTAAAAGACGCACAAAACCTGAATGCAATGGGTGACATTGCAATTAATAAATTTCATTTTGGGAAAGATCCAACTGAAGATTATGTTTCATTCGAGAAATTAGAATTAGGAATTATTCAATTGAATCCTAAAGGTCTTGTTTACAATTTCGATTCTGTAATACTTTTAAAACCATTTTTCAAATTCGAACAATATGACTATCTGAACAATGTAGAAAGAATGTTTGGTAAAAAAGGAGCTAAGGTAAAAAATGCTTCAAACCAAAATACTGTTAAAGCAAAAACAAATATTATATTTCAGTTAGCTGATTATATTCAATTGCTTGCTAAAAATTTCCTGAAAAGTAATTACAAAGTAAACAGACTTGCTATTATTGATGCTGATTTTCAATACAATGATTTTTCGTTAAGAGAGAAATTTGGAATCGCAACATATCCTTTAACAATCACTGCTGACAGTGCATCTAAAAATAAAAAGTGGGTTAATCTGTATTTAAAAACAGGAATTAAACCTTATGGTGACTTTAATCTGAAACTGACATTGAATCCTAAAAACAATGAAGATTTCTATATGACTTATAAGATGGAAAACCTTCCGGTGGCAGCTTTCAATCCATATCTTGTTACATTTACTTCGTTCCCTCTCGACCGCGGTAAAGTTGAATTTTATGGTAACTGGGCTGTTAACAACGGAATTATAAAAAGTGATAACCATTTAATTGTACTTGATCCAAGAGTTTCAAAACGTGTGAGAAAAAAAGATACTAAATGGATTCCTTTGCCTTTAATTATGGCCTTTGTGAAAGAAAGAGGAAATGTTATTGATTACAGTATTCCTATTACCGGTGATATTAAAAATCCTAAATTTCATTTAAGGGATGTTATATATGACATATTGAAGAATATTTTAATTAAGCCTCCTACTACCCCATATAGATTGGAAGTTAAAAATGTTGAGAGTAAAATAGAAAACCTGCTTACTTTGAAATGGGATTTCAGGCAATCTATTCTAACAAATTCGCAGGAAAACTTTATGGAAGAGATTTCGGATTTCCTAAAAGAAAACGAAGGAACTTCTATCAGTGTAATGCCAATAAGTTTTTCAGAAAAAGAAAAAGAACATATCGCTTACTATGAAGCTAAGAAAAAATACTTTCTGCAGACAAACAATAAAAAAGCAGCTGATTTTTGTGAGGATGATAGTATTTATGTAGATAAATTGTCTGTTAAGAATGAAGACTTCTTAAAATTTTTAAACCGTCATATTAAAGACAGCAGTTTGTTTACGGTTCAGGAAAAATGCACCAGCTATGTGGGTCAGGGTAATCTTAACAAAAGGTATGCAGAACTTCTTGAATCAAGGAAAGATATTTTCATGCAATACTTTAAAGATAACGGAAGTGACAAACAGGTTAAAATCGGAGCTAATAAATCTGAGGTGCCTTTCAACGGTTTCTCATATTATAAAATAACTTATAAAGGTGGTGAAATTCCGAAGTCATTGAAGAAAGCTTATTCTGATCTAAATGATTTGAATGATGAATCTCCAAGAAAAAAATATTTGAAAAAACGCAATAGATTTAAAATATTCTAATGAAACATATTATCGTAATTGGTGCAGGTTTTGGTGGACTTAAATTTGCCAGAAAACTTAATAATACTAAAGAATATACTATTACATTAATTGACAGGAATAACTTTCACCAGTTCCAGCCTCTGTTTTATCAGGTAGCAACAGCAGGACTTGATGCCAGTAACATTTCTTTTCCTCTGAGAAATATTTTCAGAGCAAGTAAAAATGTCAGAATCAGAGTGGAGGAAGTAACCGCAATTTCAACAATCGATAAAACAATCACCACTCCTACCGATACTTTGAGTTACGATTATCTGGTGTTGGCAACTGGTGCCACAACAAACTTCTTTAATAACGAAACCATAAAGGCTCATTCGTTTCCAATGAAGTCTACTGCACAGGCATTGCAACTTAGAAATCAGATTATTGGCAATCTTGAAGAAGCATCTAGGAAAACAAATGTTGAAGACATTAAAAAATTACTGACTATTGTAATTGTTGGTGGCGGTCCTACCGGAGTTGAACTCAGTGGTGCACTTTCAGAAATGCGCAGAGATACATTACCAAAAGAATATCCTGAAATTAATTTTTCTAACATGGTAATTTATTTGTTAGAAGGCTCACCAAAATTACTTGGCAATATGAGTCAGGCTTCATCTGAAAGCGCTTTGGGATATCTTAATAAAATGGGTGTGGTGGTAAAAACTTCCACTGTAGTAAAAGATTATATAGAAGGCAATGTGATACTTCAGGATGGCAGCAATATTGGTTCTCATTTGGTAATTTGGGCTGCAGGAGTAAAAGGCACAATGCCCGAAGGATTGATTAACGCAAGCATTTCGAAATCAAATTTATTGAAAGTAGATGAGTTTAATAAAGTTATTGGTTACGAAGAAGTTTATGCAATTGGCGACATTGCATCAATGGAATCTAAAAAGTATCCAAGAGGATTTCCGCAGTTAGCGAATGTGGCAATAGATCAGGCAAAAAATCTGGCAGATAATTTCATGAATCAGATTAAAGGAAAGAAAGCAGAGCCTTTTGAATATTTCAATAAAGGCAGTATGGCTACTATTGGAAGAAACAAAGCTGTTGTAGATTTAGCAAAACCAAAATTGAGTTTTCAGGGTTTCTTCGCATGGTTTATCTGGATGACCTTACACCTTTTCTTACTGATAGGTTTCAAAAATAAAATCATAGTATTTATCAATTGGATTTATAAATACATTACTCACAACCAGTCTTTGTCGTTATGGTATTCAACTTTGGCTAGAAGGAAGGATTAGTGGAATACATCAGGTTAAAACCTGATGTAAGTGATATGGATATGGGTTCTCAAGAGCTAAGTTCCACCTAAAATCACAAAACTAAAATCACAATTCTAAAATCCGTGCTATTATATTAACTTCGCGGTCAGAAATGAGTATAGTATCCGAAATAAGGAAACGTAAGACCTTCGCCATTATCAGTCACCCTGATGCAGGCAAAACCACACTTACTGAAAAACTTTTGCTTTTTGGTGGTGCAATACAAACAGCAGGCGCGGTTAAATCCAACAAAATCAAGAAAACAGCTACTTCAGATTTCATGGAAATAGAAAAACAAAGGGGTATTTCCGTTGCCACATCAGTAATGACCTTTGAATATGGGGGTAAACTGGTGAATATTCTCGATACTCCCGGTCACAAAGATTTTGCTGAAGACACTTACCGAACTCTGACAGCAGTGGACAGTGTTATTCTTGTAATAGACTGTGTTAAAGGTGTTGAAGAGCAGACTGAAAAACTGATGTCTGTCTGCAGAATGCGCAAAACTCCTGTTATTGTATTTATTAATAAAGTTGACCGTGATGGCCGGGATCCGTTTGAGTTACTTGACGAACTTGAAGAAAAACTCAATATTAAAGTAAGACCATTAAGTTGGCCAATCAACAGCGGACGTGATTTTAAAGGTGTCTATAAAATTTATGACAAAAGCCTCAATTTATTTGAAGCCAATAAAACAAAAATCTCTAAAGATATTGTCAGTATTGATGATCTCAACGATCCATTGCTTGATGAGCTTCTTGGAAAAGATGCCCTAAAACTTCGAGAAGACATTGAGTTAATAGAAGGTGTTTACGATCCTTTTGATGTACAGAGATACCTTGATGGAGATCTTGCGCCGGTTTTCTTTGGCTCGGCTTTGAATACTTTTGGGGTTAAAGAATTGCTTGAAAAGTTTCTTGAAATTGCACCTTATCCCCTTCCCCGCAATTCATCTACACGAGAAGTAAAACCGGAGGAAGCAAAGTTCAGTGGCTTTGTATTTAAAATTCACGCCAACCTCGATCCAAAGCATAGGGACAGAATTGCATTTCTGAGAGTGTGTTCGGGTCAGTTTGAAAGAAATAAATTCTTTCACCATGTCAGACTTAATAAAGATTTTAAATTCAGCAACCCTGTAACATTTATGGCTGATGACAAAAACATTGTTGATGAGGCTTATGCAGGTGATGTTGTTGGTTTGTATGATACAGGAAATTTCAAGATCGGTGATACCTTAACTCAAGGTGAAGACATGATATTTAAAGGCATTCCGAGTTTTTCTCCGGAAATTTTTAAAGAGCTTATCAACCTCGATCCGATGAAAAGCAAACAGCTTGAAAAAGGGATTGAACAGTTGACTGATGAAGGAGTGGCACAGCTTTTCAGGCAGGAACCGGGAAACAGAAAATTTATCGGAACTGTTGGTGAGCTTCAATTTGAAGTAATACAATACAGACTTGAACATGAGTACAATGCCAAATGTAGGTTTGAAGCAAGAGCGTTTCACAAAGCGTGCTGGATGACCGGGGATAAGGAAGCAATTGATGAATTCAGTCGTTATAAGCAAAAGAATATTGTTAAAGATAAAGATGATAACTGGGTTTTTCTTGCGGAAACATCCTGGATTTTGAATACAGCAAAGGAACAGAATCCAAAAATTACATTTCATGATACTTCTGAATTTAAAGTAATTTAAAGCAAAGAATTTTAGTTATTTTTGTATTGAAAATGTCAGTCATTACCAAATCCGGATTATTTAGTGCTTGTGTATTCGTGCACACTGCAGCGTTTTCTCAAAAGATTGAGCCGACTATTTCATTCTACCCATCTTTTAAAGCAGGTGAAACTGTAGTTTATCAGCTTGCTGAAAAACGCTTTCAGCAAAATCCTCAGGGACATTTTATTTCTCTTCAGGAAGATACCAGCTATTACGTTTTTAAAGTTACAGAAGTAAAAGACAGTTTTACACTTGTTGATTTTAATTATGCTGAAAGCTATGCCGACAATCAGATTGTTAAGAATGAATTTACTACACACAATCCTTTAAAGACTGAAACGTATAAATTGCTTCTTGATTCGAAAGGTAACCTGATAGAACTAACAAACTGGGAAAGATTCAGAACCATTCTCACTTTTAATCTGATACAATCGTATAAGGCTCACGAAATTGATTCGATGACGCTTAAATATTATTATTTGTATTACGAAAATCAGCAGAATGTAGAAGATGCTGTAATAAAACCTGTTTCTGATTTTCTTTATATTCTTGGTAAAGAATATGTACCAAATCAGGATTACACTATTGCAAAAGAAATTGTAAATCCTTTTGGAGGTGAAAATTTACAGAAATCATGTAAATTAAATGTTACTCAATTAGAAAATCTGAAGAATTCAGTTTTCATAAGCGGAATGCTTGTAACGGATTACGACGATAATATTGCGATGCAGGAAGATTATTATTTGTTCAGAAATTCAGAACGTGAGCCTTCTGAAGAGTCGCCATACATCTACATCCGTGACGACTTCGAATATCAGTACAACACAGCGCAAAAGCGCATTATGTCGTACAAGACAACACACAATGTTTACCTCAACAACAATAAGCAAGGCTTAGAAAAAAGCTGGAATCTGTTTGATGTGAGTGCCCCAAAGAAAAATTAATTTTCAGTTAATTACGAATTACAGAATCAATTTCGAATTACGGAATTACGAATTACAAATTTTTATTCCAGTGTTCAAAATGCAAACCCCTTGTAATAATTTTTGAATGTTATTTATTGACGGTATTTTGACTGCCGCTCTTACAGAGCTTATAGAGTAGTAGGTTTGTCTTTATGAAGGATTGCATATCCCATTGAGAAATTGGGCTCTTACAGAGCAATGATTGAATTTGTGGAGATACTTAATTACGCTCAAAATGACCAAAAGGACTTGAGTAAAAAATCTCATACGGTATTATCCATTCCTTCAATTATCAGAAATGTATTGATTGAAAGCGATTAAAGTTGTAGCAACCATTGCGTTGATGGTCGGAGATTCTTCACTTCCTCGGTTGAGCCGAGGCAAGTCATTTCATTATTGCGGAATACCACAATATGAAATTACGCTCAAAATGACGCGTTTGGAATTGATTGATTTAGTTTACTAATTCAAAATTTCGTAATTCGAAATTGAGGTATTGCCGGGTATGATTTGCAATCATACCCCGGTTCGTAAATCAATATCATCAATGTGATTTTAAATCTACAAGTATTACATATCCTGATCATGATCGCAGGTAGCGCTTAGGCGCTTGCAAATAATAAAATTCTTGAATTAAATAAATAAAACATGGTCATTTCATTTTGAAAAATTTGGGTGCTTATGAAATAATTAGATATCAATATTTAATTTACGATTAAAATATAAAACAAAAAAAACACCTTGCAATTAAGCAAGGTGTTTTTTGATAATTAAGCGTTAGCTTATTTTTTACCTTTAGTCATGCCTTTTTTCATGCTGCTTTTAGCAGCTGGTTTAGCAGATTTGGTGATTTTTTTAGCTGCTGGTTTAGCAGATTTTTTTGGAGCTGCTGCTTTTTTTGCTGGAGCTGCTTTTTTTGCTGGAGCTGCTTTTTTAGCCGGAGCTGCTTTCTTAGCTGCTGCTTTTTTAGCTGGAGCTGCTTTTTTAGCAGTTACTTTTTTAGCTGGAGCTGCTTTTTTAGCAGTTGCTTTTTTAGCTGGAGCTGCTTTCTTAGCTGCTACTTTTTTAGCTGGAGCTGCTTTCTTTGCTGCTGCTTTTTTAGGAGCTGCTGCTTTCTTTGCTGGTGCAGCTTTTTTAGCTGCTGGTTTTGTTGACTTTGCCATAATTTAATTGATTTTAGATTTTTTTTGTTATATGCTTATTTGTTTGAAGCCTGATTTGATGGCAGGAAAAACCTGCGATTATTTTTACGTGATAAAATTTGTAGCACTTTAAATTTATCTGCACATATATTATATAATACATATATGATATACGTAATATAATTTTTTAAGTGAAGCGCAACATTTTGAATGTTGGTTCTTCTGTTTGAAGTGCTGTACATTTTGTTTGCGATATTTAAATTTGTTTGCAACATTTTTTCATTACTCACATTGCAAATATTGAATTAAACAATTGAATTGCATTATCATGTATAGCGAATGAGGTTTGTGTAAAATGTGAATTGCAATTATGCATGTATCTGAACTACTGATAAACATTGAATAATTTAATACTTATAAAAAAAATAGCTTGTTGATAAATCCAATTATTGTATCAGGAGAAATTAGTGCTGTAAATACAATTCCAAATAATGCACCGAAGAAATGTACATCATGACCAATATTATCAGTGCCTTTTTTTGACATGTAATTCGAGTAAATAAGATAAAGAATTCCGAAGACAATTGCAGGTACAGGAATAGCAAAATAAATATTGATTTTTGCATACGGTTCGAACAGTACAAATGCAAATACTATTGCACTCGCAACTCCACTGGCACCAAGGGCTGCGTAGTTTTTGTCGTTCTTGTTTTTATAGTAAGTATAAAGACAAGAAACGGGCATAGAAAGTATTAAAAAAATAGTGTATAAAATAGTGCCAAATTCGGCAAATAAAAGTTGATATCTATGCTCAACAAAAGTACCAAAAGAATAAAACGCAATGAGGTTAACAATTAAGTGAGTGATGTCTGCATGTATGAATGCTGATGTAAAAAAACGATACCACTCTCTTCTCTCCTTTACTTCATAAGGAATAAAAAGTAACTTCTGTTTAAGGTTAATATTGTTAAAAGCCATAAAGCTTACAATACCAATGATCACGCAGAACACAAGAGTTATTGTCATGCTGTAAATGTAATAAATATTTTAATTTAATTGTCATAAATATTATTTTTTAAACGAGACAATTTCAAATGAATTTTTTTTTATTGACGTATTAAACAACATTCTAAAATTTACATATCAGAATTAAAATATTAAATTCTGATATAAATTTAAATAAAAGTAAGCAGAAAAAATAAATTTCAATCATCAATTTTATAAATAAACAATGAACACAAAAAGCAATTACTTCAAAAAAGTCAATAAAATCGATACTTACAGAGCATTGTCTGCTTTTTAAAATGTAACAGATAAGAATGCGATTTAAAATTAAGACCTAGAAAATATTTTTAATCCTTCAATATTAATTAACGACTTTTTTGTTCAAATATTCGCTTTAAAAATAAAAATTCAAGCAAAATTAAATTGAAGTGTATAAAATATTGAGCACCAAAAAATCAAGTAAAATTTAAAACAAAATATGAATATCAAATTACTAATTATGAAAAAACACAAATCAAGCACCCAATTAAAAATTACAAATTGTAAATCATGAATTTAAAATATTACTAGCATTCATAATACTTTCAGAGGCTACATCAATAAAACATTCCAAGTATATCTGCTTAAAATAAAACCGAAAATTTAATTAATGCATTAATTGAAATTAATGATTTAAACATTTAATTTTCTTTTCAAAATGAAAAAAATCTTAACTACTATTTCAAAATTTTAATTATTTCAGTGCATCATAAATTATTTTTTTAAAAAATTTTAAAACACATAACGCGCTTCAACTCTTCCGGTGTGAATTGCTTTTGAGATTTCAGATTTTCTTCCGTCGTAAGTTAAATTGAACTGTATGTTTTTAGATATTCTGGTTCCTACCGAAACATTCCAAACAAGGTTAGTACCGTTTTGTAAACCATTCAACATATCATAGGCTACAGGACTTAAACTGCTGCCCTTGTAATTTACTTTAATACGGCTAAACTTTAAATCAAGGCTTCCTTTAGAAACTACAAAATATCTAATCTGTGCGCCTGCTTCATGGTTATAAGCCCTCTCGCCTCCATATTCAGGTTTATTAATCCCTTCAAAATATTTGTAAAAAACACCGGTACGAATGTCTTTTTTACCCTGATAAAAAAGTTCAGGATTAAACATCCTGTAGTTGTAACTGTAATTTCTAGATGTAAAATATTCACTGAACAATCCTTTATTTCCTGCTTCAACATTTGTATTCATACTCCAGCTTTTGCTAAAACCGATTCTTACCACAGCGTTCTGCTTTCTGTTTTCTCTGGTGTCAAATCCTCCTGTCAGATAAGTTTTTCCTTTAACAGTTTGAATGTTATGCTCAACTCCAAAATACGGATTGGCTCTGTTAAAAAAAGTCGTATGCTTTATTAATGAGTTCACAGAAATAAGTGCAGAGTCATTAATATTCAACTTTAAAGGATTCAGCAAAGTCTGTAAAGAGTTATCAGTTGTCTTCCTGTCTACCTTTAAAGAAGTTATCACATTAAATTTACTCAGTACTTTCCTTACGCCTTTTTTTTGCTGCCACGTTAATGGCGACTGCAATCTCACAGATTGATTAAATTCATTGGTATTGGATCTGATAAATTCATTTGTTGGAAGATAAACACGGATGTATTTTGCCTGATCACGGAAAGCAGAAATCTCAAATTCATTTAATTCTTCTACACCATTTTCATTGTAATCATTCCATGCATAAACTCCATTACCTGCAGAAACCAATGCGTAACTGTATTGCAATTTTTGCTCGCGACCCGTACCAACCTGATAATATGTATTCGAAGAAACAACTTGTTTTAAAGCAGTAACTTGGTATTCAATTCTCGATAAAACAGTGCGCTCAGGTAGTTGAGCAGCAGCTGTTCTTGCCTGATAATCCCTGGCTGATAATGTAAATAGCAAATTATTTGATGGCCTCTTTCCTTGTTGCTGAAGTGTTAAAGAAAAATTTACTGACTGTGATGCTTCAGTTAGTTTTTCAATCACAGGCAAAAAATCTAAACGATAAAATGCTTCAGTCTGATATTTAAATCGTCGTAACCCCTGCCTTTGCATGAATGCTTTTACCTGTCTGTAACTGTAACTCGAACTACCAAGTCCTGAATTTGTATCAGCTTTAAAAACACTTTGCTCTTGAGTATATATCAATCCCGCAGTACGGTCTTCAATTGTTCTTGTAATTCCGGCAATATATTTACTGTATTTATTTTTAAAATTAATGGTTTGCTTTTCTCCGGTTTGCTGAAGTTCAGCTGCCAGACTTAAAGTATAATTTTTATAATTTCCCTGGGCCAAAACTGAATGGCGGCTTCCTTTAAATACTTCTCCTTTAGTATAATATCCAAAAGCATAATTTAAACTGTAATATTTTTCATGGACAAGACTTGTCTTATAACCTAATATATTTTCTGTAAGAGGCGGACGCTGAGCACTCGGATTTGAAAGTGTTCTGTTCCAGCTTCTTTCAAATTCAACATTTCTGTATCTTTCAATATATTTAAAATCGGCACTAGTATATTCTGCGTTAACAGTATTGGTAAGAGTAATTAAATTGTTGCGCTTTAACTTTTGTTTATCAGTAATATTTAAAGTGGCAGCAAGCCCATTGTCATCATTTTTATCGAGCAACGAATAGGTGTTTTTATCATAATCAGTTCCTGCAATTTCGGCATTTACAAGCGTGGTTTTTGTTGCCTGCATATCAATACCAACAGTAAGCATCTGCATGCGTTTAGGAGAAACAAGTTTTGTAATCGGCTCATAATTTCCTTGTGGCACACCTGCTACAGGAAACACAAAACGGTACACTTTTCCATTCGTAGCAGAAGCCACATTAATGTAATTGCCCATGCCTTCGCCAACATAAGAAAAACTTACAGCGTAAAAAAACGAATCACTGGCGGCATTGTCTGTCTGCACATAATAAGAGAAACCAAGGCTATCCGTTTTTCGGTACATCACCCTATCAGATTGAAAAGTATTGAATCTGATTTCATTCGTAATGAAGGCATCTTTATCTCCGGCATTTTCTAAAATAGTTTGAACAGAACTTAAATTACTAGTGTCTGTTGGTTGTGCTTTATTGTCTTGCTCAGTATAATAATTAACTCTGATCTTAGTTTTACCTAGATCAAATTTCTCTCCTGCATGTGCAACAGAACGCGCATAATTGCGGTCGCTATATTGAAATTCTACTATTATACGGCTGTATCTGTTAATTAAACGTTTTGGCATAAAAACAATCTGGCCGGTATTGTAATCTATCGTATAATCAAACTGCTGTCCTCTGGTTAATTTTTCACCATCCAGATAAACTGATTCTGTACCTGATATTAATATAATGTATGTTTCATTATTTGCTCCGGACAAACGGTATGGACCTTGATTTGCTTCCTGACCTTGAATTTCATTTCTTGCAAAACGCCCCCTGGATACTGCTGCTTCTGCCTGAGAATAATGCTTTCCATATTTTCCTAATTTGCCCATGTGAGCAAGTTGCAGTCCACGTGATTTTTTATAATAGTTCATAAAGTATGAACCTGAGGGACGTTGCATCAGAAAATCTCCTACAGTTAACATGCTACTATCTTTTGAGAGGGTAATAAAAACTTTATCAAAATCCTGAAGCTGCTGAGTATTTCCTTCTGGTTGAATAGGATTATTTTCATCAGATATAGCGGCAAGAACATCAATTTCTTTCCCTAATTTACCACTAAGCCGCAGATTCAGATTTGAATTAAGAACAACATCCTGATTATTTCCAACACCGATACCACGGGAAATATTTCCATCTACATTGAGTCCGGAATTCTGAAACAGAGATCCATTCTGATCGGGGTTATTTAAATTGTAATTGTAGTATTTGTAATTATCATTCAGCTCGGGTTCAATTAACCAGATAGATTTATGCCTGTGCAACAATGTCATTTTAAATTGCACAACCCGGTAATACACAGTTACGGAGCTATCAAATAAACTTGCAAGAGGAATTAAAGATGAACGGGAATGACTGATTACAAAGTCTTTTCCTTCTTTTTGCAAAACACCATTACTGTATATTTTAACAGAGCCAATAATTACAGGTAGTGAATCGAGTTTAACAGTATCTTTTCCAAACCGGAAAGTTTTTAAACGTAAAGGCGACTCATTCTGCGCGGAAATTTGCAGACATAACAGTGTCATTAAAATTAATAATACCGGTATATGTTTATTTCTCGCTGCAGGCATTTCTAATAAATCCTTATGAAAAAGGAATGCTGATATAAAAAGTTGCGCCATTTCCCGCGACACTTTCAAACCACATATTACCCTGTAAGGATTCAATTATTTTTTTACTCATTGCAAGTCCAAGGCCCATGCCGGATGTTTTAGTACTGAAATTTGGACTGAATATCTTCTCTTTTAATTCGTCTGCTATTCCTGAACCGTTATCTTTAAACGCAATCACAGCCATATTATTTTGCAATAAAACTGTCACATTTACGCTGCAATGATGGCCTGAGATACAAGCTTGTTGCGCATTTTTAAATATATTAGTAAAGACACGCTGCAACTGAACCTTATCTACATTTACTTCAACTTCTGGAATGTTTTCTTCTGATATAATTTCAAAATCTTTTTCCCGTTCAAACAGACTGATGGATTCATTTAATAAATCTGAAAGTTTGAATGACTGCATTTTAGCATCCGGCATTTTTGCAAATGAAGAAAACTCTTCAGCCATTTTAGAAAGCGCATCTATCTGATTAATAAGTACTGTACATACATTTTTAAAAGTTTCATCCATTCCTTCATCTTGTCTTGCCCATGCAAGTTGAAGGTATTGAATATTAAGTTTCATGGGAGTAAGTGGATTTTTAATCTCATGAGCAACTTGTTTTGCCATTTCACGCCATGCACCTTCCCTTTCTGAACGCGCAAGCTTTTCTGTACTCGACTCTAATTCTTTTATCATCAGATTGTATTGAGAAACAAGCTGTCCGATTTCATCATTCTGATTCCAGACTACAGGTTGATTCTGACTTCCGAGTTTGAACTGAGAAATTCTTCTGATCATTAATTGCAATGGTCTTGTCAGTGCATTACTAATAGCTGTTGCAATTAAAAATGTAAATAACAACAAGAGTGTAAAGACATTTAAAAGGCTGCCAAGGTATTTTGAAAACTCATTATTCAGATCAAAAGATTTAGAAAAATATGGCAGGTTAACATATCCTACAAGTCTGTGACGGCTGTCAAATAAGGCATTGTACATGCTTAGATAGCTTAGTTTACCAATACGTTCTGATTGTTTGAATGAGAATCTGTTATTTTTTGAAAGTTCAAAATAAGCCTTCGGATGCATTACAGTACTCAGCAATCCGTCAATATAAACACGTGTGTTAGTGGCTTCTGTAAGTCGGCCTGAAGTGTTAAAAACATTAATATCAACCTCGTGAGTATTAGAAAGATGCTTTATTAAAAGGTCCTCATTACTAACATTATTAGTATTAAGATTTTCTTCAAGTTCACTCACTATCAGTGCCATTTTTTTATCCAGTTCTGCTTCTTGCCTCTCATTAAAAGTGCGGTTTACATTGCTGAGTGTAAAATAAATAATAGCACTAAAACAGAAAAAAACCAGGGCAAATAATGCCATTCTGATTTTTGCTCCGAGAAAAAGTCTTTTTAAATTAACAAGATTGAAGTTTTTCTGTAAAAAATAATTAATTCCGCTAGCCGATTTAGACTCATTGAAACGGTGAAGGAAAGTTGAAAAAATATACAGAAATAAAAACCAGATTCCGGTAAGGCTGAGATAAAACAAGGCAAGAAATGAAAATATATGAAAGTTCTGACGGAAGTCTCTGGATTTTTTAGCTACAATAAGTTTTGTATTAGCATCTACTTTTTCTACAAGATACGAGTAACCTTCCTCATCATAAATTGCAGCATCGGGCAGGTTGTTGAATGAACTGCTTTTACCAAGTCTGCCGGGAAAACTGCCCAATCCCTTAACCAATTCGTTATTGACATAAATAGCATAAGAATAATCTCTGATCTGTCTTTTATCATCATCAGTTTCAAAAAAATCCTCAAAGAAATATTCACTCGAACGTATTTTTGGTTTTAGAAGAATAAAAACATGACCATAAACAATTTTAGCAGGACAGATTTCATATTTTGCTACATAGCCTCCCAAATAAGATACGTCTTTAATAAAAAGGAAATAGTTGCTGATACTTCTTCTGTTTGCCGAATTATAAAGATTATTAATATTTGTATAACTGAGCGTATTGGCTGTGATATCATTGCCGCATGAATCGTAACGCATCAACTGAACATCAAAATTTTTGAGGTATCTGCTGAAATATTTGTATTTCAGATTCTGTTCAAGATCATTGTGATCGGTGTTGTTTGAATAAAAGAACCTGTTAATGGCATTTGAAGCAATTAATTCATTTTCAGCTTCAGCAAGACTGGTTTCATTTTCAATATTCTGATTATTGATAATCTTATTTGCAAACAGTTTCCTGAATTCATTTTCTTTGGTAACTATGTGCTGGTTGAGAGCAACTGCCAGAAAACCACAGGTGATTACAAGAGATAAAATGTAGTTTTTTGTTTCAAGAGATTTAGGAAATCCCAGTAACACCAACTGGAACAATGACATAATACACAAACAAACAATTAAAAAACCATTTGCCATGTTTAAATAAAAACAGACACACCCTAATATGGCAAAAACAATAACAGCTATTGGTAAAAATATTCTGAATGCCCCTTTAACAGGAATGATTCTTGAAATAATTCTGCAGCTTAAAGCTGAAATCATGAACAAACCAAAAATGGCTAACATTGAAATTATTGTATAAAAATTAATTTCACTGATCTCATTAAAGTCAAAATTTATTGTAGAATTTAAAACCAGCATTCTAATCAGAGAAATGAACAGAAAGTAATTTAGCGAAAATATTGCAAGGGCAATTAAAGTAAAAAAGAAAGGTACTATTTTTTGATTTTCGGAAATCATTTCAATGTTATACTTTTCTACAACCCACCATTTTAATAATTGCAAAGAACAGATAATAAATAAAATAAATGCCAGAAGCTGTCCAAGTGAAGGCAGAAAATCTGAAAGTGCAGCCAGCTCGGGTGTAAATAATCTGAAGTTGAAAAAATCTCTGAAAGCAAGTTTCAAACAAATACAAGCAGAGATAACCATAATCAGTAACAGTATGCCGGTTCCGGCTATTTTCCAGGATCTTAGTTTTTTCCCTTCAGAAAGTCTGTAAACAAATACCAGATAAAAACAAATGCCAATAAAATAAAAAAAGTACGGAATAGAGCCCGTTGGAACCGGAGCAGGTGAAGAACAATAAAAAACAATTTTGCCATTTTCAATTACAGGCAAGGTAGCATCATTTTCAGGTTTTAAACTGATATCTACCGATTGCGGCAGATCGTAATCTTTAGAAAAACCGGATTCAAAATATTCACCTGAATTAATATACCTGTTATATATTGTGTGAAGCAGATAATAAACTTTGTTTCCTGATTTTTTAGATATTACCCTATAAACATTATTGCGGCTTTGTACATATTCAATAGATCCCGGTTTTACATCAACAGGGTCGAAATCAATTTTATTACTCGACCAGTATAAAAGAGAATCATTTTCATAAACCAAAAGCGAAAATTTCTTTCCACCTTCTCTTAAAGAATTTATTTCAGGTACACCGCTTTTGTATTCTGCAATTGCTTTATCAAGTATTTTAATCTGAACTTTCAGAGTTTCCTCAAGTCGAGTACCAATTTTAGCAGCGGCCCATTGTTTATCTCTTACTTTGCCGGGAATAATTATTTCCAGTGCTGCCCCTGTTATCAAGAAAACAAGTGCAATTACAAGGCTGCGGTATATTGCTGCTTTGCTGCTCAATAGTAACTTTTATTATTCAGATAGTTTTTAACATAGTCGGATACACCTTCTTCCAGAGTATGAAAGGGTTTATTATAACCCTGATTCGCAATTTTTTCCATACTTGCTTCAGTAAAATACTGATATTTATCTCTGATATCTGCCGGAGTATCGATGTATTCGATATCAGGCTTTTTATCAAGTGCTGAAAACACAGAATTAGCCAGATCATTAAAAGTACGGGCAGTTCCCGATCCCAGATTATAAATTCCCGAACCTTTGCGGTGGTGTAGCCAGAAATAAAGCACTTCTACAACATCTTTAACATAAATAAAATCGCGTTTCTGACCGCCATTTTCAAAATCCGGTCTGTGCGATTTGAAAAGTTTCAGCTTACCTGTTTCTTTAATCTGCTTGGTTGCATGCATCATTACAGAACCCATTCGTCCTTTATGATATTCATTCGGACCATAAACATTGAAGAATTTCAAACCTACCCAGAAATAAGGTTTCTTTTCCTGAACTATTGCCCATTTATCAAATTCATTTTTGCTATCACCATAAGGATTAAGTGGTTTTAAAAGATGAATTAACGATTCATTGTCTTCAAATCCATTTTCACCCAAACCATAAGTTGCTGCTGAAGAGGCATAAACAAAGGGAATACCTTCTTCAATACAAATATTCCATAGGGTTCTGGTATATTCAACATTTAGTTTTTCGAGAACAGAATAGTCAAATTCAGCTGTATCGGTACGAGCTCCGATATGATAAATAAACTGCACCTGATTGGCATTTGATTTAAGCCATTCAAATAAATTTTCTCGTTCAACAAGCCCTGTATAAAGCTTTCCTTCATAGTTTGCTTTTTTATTCTGATGTGAAAAATCATCAACAAGAACAAGGTCATTATACCCTTCTTTATTAAGCTTTGATACAAGACAGCTCCCTATAAATCCTGCGGCTCCGGTAATTACGATCATAATCTGATATAAGTTCCAAAATTAAAGTTAATTTCTAATAACTTTGCACCGTCTTCTTAATAAAATGAGCATCAACAGACCACGAACATTATACATCACCCGAAAGGAGCATTTTAATGCTGCACATAAGCTATATAATCCTACCTGGGATAAAGAGCATAATGAGTCAGTTTTCGGCAAATGCGCCAACGAATATTGGCACGGGCACAACTTTGATCTGTATGTTACGATTAAGGGAATTCCAAATCCTGACACTGGATTTATCATAGATCTGAAGTATTTGAAAAAGCTGATAAATACCAACATAATTGATAAGCTGGATCACAAAAATCTGAATACTGATGTTGATTTCTTATCAGGAATTTTGCCATCTATTGAGAATGTGTCTGTAGCTATCTGGGATATTCTGTCTCCTTTACTACCTGAAAACTGCAGTCTTCATAAGATTACGCTTTATGAAACAGAGCGCAATTTTGTTGAATACAGGGGTGAGTAATAAAGCGGAATCTGCACAATATTCTGTGCACAGCTGCCATTATTTTTAACCGTAATTTGTAATAATATTTAAGGAATGAA
>JACMRS010000061.1 GCA_014376345.1 Bacteroidia bacterium
AAAGGTACGCCGGTTTCTGCCAGCGGATAATTATAACCACCCGGCGCTTTACCGATTCGGCTGTCAAGGTCGAGAAATTTCATGCTGCCCATCAAGGTTAAATTTTCTCCAAAACTTTTATCAAGTCCGTTAAAACAGGCAATAGATTTTTCCAGTAATTCTTTGCCATCTTCAAATGGTTTAAGTGGCTGTTTGCCTTCAGGATCAACAGCAAGATCGTACGGTTTTAAGGTTTCAACACCCAGCAGATTTTTTCTTTTTTCCTGAAGCGCTTTGTTTAAAGGCACCACTATTTTTTTAATGGCTTCATGGAAATCGAGACAGTCCTGAATTGAATAATCAAAGCGGCCCATTGCCTGATGCATATAATCTCTGAAATTATCGAAACCTGCATTCACAGCTACCTGATGACGCAAAGCAATAAGTTTATCAAAAAGTTCATCCAGTGAATCTTTATCCTGTAATCTTCTTTTTGCAATCACTTCATAAGCCATCTGCCTTCTTTCGCGATTGGTTTCTTTCAGGATATTTGATGCTTGTTGCAAAGTCAGTTCTCTGCCATCAATTTCAACACTCATTGCACCCGTTATCGAACCATATTGCTGTGACAGAGTTTGAATTTCTGTTTGCAACGGAATGTTTTCTTCTCTGAAAAGTTCTATAGCATTTCTTACACCCCGCATGTAAATAAAATACGCCTGGTCCTTCTCAAGTTCAGTCGTATAAGGTGATGCAGCAATTTTTTTATTAATGACATCATCATAAGGTGCGATGTTTGGCTGAATATCATTTACAAAGGAAATATAACTTGCCTCAAGTTCTTTGTCGGATGTATCGCAGGTCATTTTAATATAACGCCACGCAAGGTCTTCACTTACAATACTTTCAAGTTCGCTTAAATCTTTCAGCCATGAAACAAATGATTCCTTATCATTAATTTCTCTTGTATTCAGCTCTTCAAAAAAAGGCTGTAACCCTTCCCAGGTGCTTATTTTATAGTTTTGTGGAATGTATATTCTGCTCATTTTATCATATTTTATTTAACGCCATTCTAACCCCATATTGTAAAACATAAAGGCATAAATATCTGCGATTTCATCAATTGCTTTACTAATTGGTTTTCCTGCACCATGGCCGGCATTGGTTTCTATTCTGATTAAAACCGGATTGGTTCCTGTGTGCTTATCCTGAAGTTCTGCTATAAATTTAAATGAGTGTGCAGGCACCACCCGGTCATCATGATCTGCTGTGGTAACCATAGTTGCAGGATATGACACTGCTTTAATATTATGCAAAGGCGAATAGGTCATCAGGTTATCAAAGTCTTCTTTTTTATCACTGCTGCCATACTCAACAACCCAACCCCAGCCAACAGTAAATTTATGAAATCTGAGCATGTCTAGAACACCTACTGCAGGAAATGCTACCTTGAATAAATATGGTCTTTGAGTCATGCACGCGCCAACCAAAAGTCCGCCATTGCTACCGCCCTGAATTGCAAGAAAGTCTTTTGAAGTATAGTTTTCCTTTATAAGATATTCTGCCGCCCCGATGAAATCATCAAAAACATTTTGTTTTTTATTGAGCATTCCGGCTTTATGCCAGTCTTCGCCATATTCGCCGCCACCTCTTAAATTTACCATTACATACACACCACCATTATTCATAAAAGCAATCCTGCTTGGACTGAAAGAGGGAGTAAGGCTGATGTTGAATCCACCATAACCATAAAGAAGTGTCGGGTTTTTTCCATCGAGAACTATTCCTTTTTTATAAACAATAAACATGGGCACTTTTGTGCTGTCTTTGCTTGTGAAAAATACCTGTTTGCTTTCAAAATCTTCAGGGTTAAATTTTAATTCTGGTTTTCTGAAAAGTTCTGATTTACCCGAGCCGATATTATAGCTGAAAATAGTAGGAGGGTAGTTGAATGAAGTGTAGGTGTAAAATAATTCTTCATCAGCTTTTTCACCACCGAATCCGCTTGCTGTTCCTTTACCCGGAAGGATGATATCTCTTTCCTGAAGTCCATCATAAGTGTATTGAAATACCCGCGTCGTAGCATCTTTCAAATAACTTAAAAACATCCGGTTTCCGCCTGTTCCAACACCTTCTAATAGCTCTTCTTTTTCCGGAACAATTGTTTCCCAGTTTGCTTCTTCAGGTTTCAATGGGTTTACCATAATCACTTTTTTATTAGGTGCGCCTCTGTCAGTAATTGCCAGTAACATTCCTTTGTCATTGTCTATCACACCATAATCGTTTTCAAAACCCTTGAAAAGCACTTTAAAATCTTTTTGTTTTAAAGAAAGGTCTTTGTAAAGAATTTCAGTACCGTAAGTGCCTTCTGAAATATTAATAAAAAGAAAACGCTCATCCTTTGTTAAGCTGGCTCCAAAATAGCGCAATGGATTTTTAGGGTCAGTGTAAATCAGTTTGTCCTTGCTTTGAAGAGTTCCAAGTGTATGGTAATAAATTTTATGGTTTTTGTTCTGGTTTGAAAATTCTTTTCCTTTAACCGGTGAATCGTAACGGCTGTAATAAAAACCATTACCCTGCCAGGCTGCACCGCTGAATTTCACCCATTCAAGTTTATCGGAAAGTTCCTTTTTATCTGCAACCTGCATTACTTTAAATTCTTGCCAATCGCTGCCTGCCCTGCTGATACTGATGACAACATGTTTTTTGTCTTTACTAAAACCTGCCAGACTTATAGCCACCGTGCCTTCATTTGAATATGCATTTGGATCAAGAAAAATTTCCGGGGTTCCGTTAATTCCTTTCTGATACCAGATCACGCTTTGATTCTGAAGTCCGTTATTTTTGTAGAAAAAATAATATTCGCCCACTTTAATCGGGGAAGAAAATTTCGGGTAATTATTGAGTTCAAGTAATTGATTTTTGATTTTATCGCGGTAAGTTATTTTAGACAGATAGTCAAAAGTAACTTTGTTTTCAGCTTTTACCCAGGCTTTAGTATCTGAGGCTGTGTCATTTTCAAGCCATCTATAAGGATCGCTAATTTCTGTGCCAAAGTAATTGTCTTTCTGGCTTACTTTTTTAGTTTGCGGATAGGTAATCTGTGCGTTTAACATGTTTGTGAAGCCCGTAGCGAGCAGTATAAATGAAATGTATTTCATAATTTATTATTACTGATTCAAACTTACTGCAAATAATTTATGAAGTCTCTATTTTTGGTGAAGGATTTTAAATTTTTGTAAACCGCTGTCATTCATTTATTTTCAATATTTTTGAATTTTGTATATTTAATCAAAAAAATCAATTGAGCAATTCAAATTCCATATTTAAAAAGGCATCATTGCTCTTACTGATATTTTTTGCAATCTACAGTTTTCTTCTTTTAGTAAACCTGATCTATCTGCCTGTAGCCTGGCTTGATGAAATTTGTTATCTCGACCCTGCTGTTAACTTTGTAGAATATGGTCATTATTCCAGCAAACTCTGGGGATATAAAGGAACTCAGGAAGTTTTTCTAACTCACCTTCCCATGCTTCAATGGGTACATATAGTAACACTTTCAATATTTCCCCGGGACATATTTTTTATCAGACTTCCCTTTGCATTATTTTTTATCTCAGCAATTTATTTTTACCGAAAATGGCTGATGGTAAGGGGACTTAATGCAGTAACTATACTTTTTATAATTATATTCTTTACTCTCGATAAAGGTGTGTATGAAATAATCAGATCGATGCGGATGGAGACTCTTGAGTTGTTTTTTCTCATCCTTTCACTTTATCTTTTAAGTATTAATAAGTATAAATTACCAAATGCTCTGATAATCTCTTCGCTGGCTTTAACACATCCTTGCACCGGGGCAATGAGTTTAGTTTTGATGTTTTTTTTATTAAAGAACTGTGAAGAAGTCAAATTAAAAATTGCAGTGTTATTAATTGCATTAATACCGGTAGCGGGCTATCTGTCAATCGGCAATTTTAATCTTTCATTGTATTATGATCAGTTAATCATGCATGGGAAAGACCATAGTATGGCAACAGTTCCGGGTAGCAGACACTGGAAACATTTTATCGGCAGGTTTATGCATTATACGCCGGCAACCGGTCAGTTTAAAATGTTTTATACCACTCAACCTTATGTGATGCTCATAAATTTTATTGCTTTGTGGCAGAGTTTCAGGGTAATAATAAAAAAGAAGAAAAACCCCATTATAGAGATTATTTATATTGTTACTAATGTATATTGGATGCTAGCTGCCGGTCCTTTTTACCGCTATAATGTTGTTTTGCTGGCATTGGGCTATGTTCTTTGTGCCGAATGGATACGTGATATTATATTGCCATATTTCAGTATGAAATTAATGCATCTTCGACTTACATTTATTTCTGCATTAGTAATATTTGTAATTGGATTTGAATTCTTTGCCAGGAATATTGTCTGCATCTTACAGCATCCTTCACGCAATCCATATTTATTTTATAGCTGGCTTGATAAAAATATTCCAAGCAATAAAAAAATCCTGATAATCGAACCCTGCAGTGCATATTATTACAAGTTAAAACATTCAAATCTGGAGTATGCAATGAAAGAATACCTGGGAAATTTCAGATATGAGGAATATGATGAAATATATTACTGCACATCTGGTGATGAACTTAAAGAAGTAAAACCGATTGATATTTATTACCAGGAAAACAGCAGTTTACTTAATTTCATGCCGCTACGAATAACCGGAGTA
>JACMRS010000062.1 GCA_014376345.1 Bacteroidia bacterium
AAGTGTTTAATTATTGCTGTAGGATTTATTATTGCTGCCGGTTGTATTTTACCGACAGCAAAAACGAATAAAGTATCTGCACAGACTAATTTTACCGGAAACACAATTAACGACAGAATTCTAACTCCTGATGGCTTTCAGCGGGTTGCAACAGATGATATTTCATTTGCAGACTACTTGCATTCACTGCCTTTAAAACCTGAAGGGTCTAAAGTTAAATACTACAATGGTGAAACAAAATCTGCTGATGTTTATTGTGCGGTAGTCGATCTGCCTATTGGCAATAAAGACCTCCATCAATGCGCTGATGCTGTTATGCGATTAAAGGCAGACTATTATTTCAGTCGAAAACAATATGATAAAATAGCATTTCATTTCGTCAATGGTTTTGATTGCAGATATTCTAAATGGAGAGAAGGATACCGGGTTAGTCTCAAAAACACTTCAGCTACCTGGGTTAAAACGGCCTCTAAAGATACTTCTTATAATTGCTTTCGGAAATATCTTGAAACAGTTTTTTCTTATTGCGGTACCCGTTCACTTCCTTCAGATTCAAAACAAATTTCATTTACTGATCTGCAGTCAGGTGATATATTGCTGACTCCCGGAAGTCCCGGCCACGCTGTTATTATTCTGGATATGGCCATTAATACGAGTACAGGTAAAAAGAAGATTTTAATTGGACAAAGTTACATGCCGGCTCAGGAAATACAAGTCTTAAAAAATGAATCAGGACCCTGGTTTGACATGCCTGGAAATGGAATTTACGAAACTCCGGAATGGACTTTCCATGCACCATTTTCTTACAGTCTCAATTAATTAAAATTACTTGGGATTACTTTTTTCGTCAGTAAAAATAAAAAGATCTTCATTGTCTTTTTTCATCAGATACTTTTCTCTTGCAAATTTTTCAAGACTTCTTTCATTGGTAAACAAATCATTGCGTTGCTTTTTATTGGCAATGATTTCAGATTCATAATAAGATTTTTTTTGCTTCAGTTCCCTGATTTCTTTTCTTACTTTAATAAGGTCAACAAAATTATTGCTGTCTATAAATAGCATCCACACTGCAGCAATGCTGATAATCAGTGCAAGTCTGTATTTTATCCATAATGCCTTCATTCCTTAAATATTATTACAAATTACGGTTAAAATTAATGGCTGCTGTGCACAGAATATTGTGAAGATTCCGATTTATTACTCACCCCTGTATTCAACAAAATTGCGCTCTGTTTCATAAAGCGTAATCTTATGAAGACTGCAGTTTTCGGGTAGTAAAGGAGACAGAATGTCCCAGATAGCTACAGACACATTCTCAATAGATGGCAGAATTCCTGATAAGAAATCAACATCAGTATTCATATTTTTGTGATCCAGCTTATCAATAATGTTGGTATTGATCAGCTTTTTTAAATATTTCAGATCTATAATAAATCCAGTGTCAGGATTTGGTATCCCTTTAATCGTAACATGTAGATCAAAGTTGTGCCCGTGCCAATATTCGTTAGCGCATTTGCCAAAAACTGACTCATTATGCTCTTTATCCCAGGCGGGATTATACAGCTTATGTGCAGCATTAAAATGCTCCTTTCGGGTGATGTATAAAGTTCGTGGTCTGTTGATGC
>JACMRS010000063.1 GCA_014376345.1 Bacteroidia bacterium
CTTCAGCTACAGACAGCGCAATAGTTGAATCTATGAAGATTCTTAAAAATTACAGAGAAAATGGTATTACACCGGAAGAATTGGATTACACCAAAAAATCTATGGTTAGCAGTGATGCACTTAACTACGAAACACCTTTTGATAAAGCAGCGTTCCTAAATAAGGTAATTGAATACAATCTTGATAAAAACTTTGCAATGAAGCAGGCTGAAATCGTTAACAGTATGACTAAAGAGCAAATTGACGCTTTGGCTAAATTATACCTTCATCCCGATAATATGATTATTATGATTGCCGGAGACGAGTATGTTATCAAAGAAAAACTTGAAAAGCTTGGTTATGGTAAAGTACAGGTTCTTGACAGCGATGGAAAAGGAACTTACAAAATTAATAAGAACCACGAATAACTTAAATCAGTAAACATTCAAAGCGGTGGCAGGAAATATTCTGTCACCGCTTTTTTTATTGCTGCAAACGCCCGTTTATGAAAGCATTAAGACCGTTTGTCAAAGGTTTTGTGTGAGTTAATTGTGGGTATCTATATTGCATAAAAACTAGCCATTTATGATAACTTGCAGAGTTATTATTAAGGCAATATTATGGATCAAATCCCAGAAGAAAACGTAGAACGCATTATCCCGATAAACATTGAGGATGAAATGAAGACAGCCTATATCGATTATTCGATGTCGGTTATTGTGAGCAGGGCTTTACCCGATGTGCGCGATGGACTTAAACCAGTTCACAGACGTGTTTTATATGGTATGACTGAGTTAGGACTAGCTCCAAACAGACCATACAAAAAATCTGCAAGGATCGTAGGAGAGGTGCTGGGTAAATATCACCCGCATGGAGATTCATCGGTTTATGACACAATGGTAAGGATGGCTCAGCATTGGAGTCTGCGTTACACAATGGTTGACGGCCAAGGTAACTTTGGTTCTATAGATGGTGATTCACCGGCTGCAATGCGTTATACTGAGGCACGTTTAAAGCGCATTGCTGAAGAAATGATGGCAGATATCGAAAAAGATACGGTTGACTTTAGACCAAACTTTGACGAATCATTAAAAGAGCCAACAGTTATGCCGGCAAAAATCCCGAATCTGTTAATTAACGGAGCATCAGGAATTGCAGTAGGTATGGCAACCAATATGGCTCCCCATAATCTCGGTGAAGTAATTGACGGTACCATTGCTTATATTGAAAACAATGATATTACCATTCTTGAGCTGATGAATTATATCAAAGGGCCGGATTTTCCGACCGGAGGTATTATTCATGGTGTAGAGGGAATAAGAAGTGCATTTGAAACCGGCAGAGGCCGCATTATGATGCGCGGTAAAACTGAAATTGAAGTGATGCCATCGGGCAGAGAAATGATAATTGTTACCGAAGTGCCTTATCAGGTAACGCCAACGCAGATTATCACCAGAGCGGTTGAACTTGTTCAGGAAAAAGTAATTGAGAGCATCTCTGCTGTCCGAGACGAAAGTGGCAGACAGGGAATGCGTATTGTTTTTGAATTGAAAAAAGATGCCATAGCAAATGTGGTACTCAATCAGCTTTATAAATTTACACCACTTCAGTCAAGTTTCTCTGTAAATAACATTGCACTTGTTCACGGAAGGCCGGAAATGCTGAATGTAAAACAACTTATCACTTATTTTGTTGAACACAGGCATATTGTAATTGTAAGAAGAACAAAATACGACTTAGAAGAAGCTAAAAAACGCGCTCATATCCTTGAAGGATTGCTGATTGCACTTGATCATCTTGATGAAGTAATCAAATTAATCAGAGAATCTAAAAACCCGGATGAGGCTAAAGACGGTTTAATAACCAATTTCGGATTGTCTGATATTCAGGCTAAAGCGATTCTTGAATTGCGTTTACAACGACTTACAGGACTTGAACGCGATAAAATCCGTGATGAGTTTGATGGTTTGATGAAGCTTATAACTTATCTTAATGAAGTATTGGGAGACGAAGTTTTGCGCATGAAAATTATCAAAGATGAGCTTGCTGAAATGAAAGAAAAGTACGCTGACGAGAGAAGAACACTTATCGAACACAGCGCAGGCGAAATTGATATTGAAGACCTGATACCTAACGAGAAAGTTGTTCTTACAATTTCTCACATGGGTTATATCAAAAGAACTTCACTAAATGAATATAAAGAACAGGCGAGGGGCGGTCGCGGAAACAGAGGCGTTTCTCATAGAGATGAAGACTTTGTAGAGCATTTATTTGTAGCCAATACTCACAATTATATGCTGTTTTTCACCGAACAGGGAAGGTGTTTCTGGATGAAAGTCTATGAAATTCCTGAAGGAGGAAAAACCACTAAAGGAAGAGCTATTCAGAATCTGATTGCGATACCAAAAGAAGACAGAATTAAGGCTTATCTCAATATTGAAAATCTTAAAGACCCTGAATATCTGGCCGAACATAACATTATATTATGTACCAAAAACGGAACTATCAAAAAAACAACGCTTGAAGCTTACTCAAGACCGCGTTCTAATGGTATCAATGCAATCAATATTAAAGAGGGTGATGAACTTCTTGAAGCAAAACTGACTAACGGTAAATGTGAGGTGATTATGGCTAAAAAGTCAGGAAGAGCCATCAGATTTAACGAAAGTTTAGTTCGTCCGATGGGCCGAAATGCAACAGGAGTAAGGGGTGTGAGGTTAGCTGATGATAAGGATGAAGTAATTGGCATGATTTGTGTTAACAACGATGCCGAAACAGCACACACAATACTCGTGGTATCAGAAAAAGGATATGGAAAACGCACAGATCTTGATGATTACAGGATCACCGGCAGAGGCGGTAAAGGTGTAACAACACTTAAAATTACCGAAAAAACCGGACAGCTTATTTCTATTAAAGATGTAACCGACCTTGACGGACTGATGATTATCAATAAATCAGGTATTATTATCAGAATGAGGGTTGATGCATTACGAGTTATGGGCCGTGCAACGCAAGGAGTGAAACTGATCAATATGAAAGGCAATGATGAAATTGCCTCTGTTGCTAAAGTTCCAATTGAAGAAGAAGAGGTTATTGTTGATGAGGATGGAAACGTAATTGTTGACATTACAGCAGAAGGTGGCATAATTGAAGGTACTACAGAAGGTAATGAAGAAAATATTACTGAAGGTGCAGAAGAAAATGCGAAACCGGAAGCTCCTGAATCACCTGAAACCGAAACAGATGAAGACAAAACAGATTTGTAAAATGACTATAAGAACAAAATACATCGCAGCAATCGCTGCATTTATCTTAACTGCAGGAGCTTACAATGTTCAGGCCCAGAAAAGCAGAGTTAAAGGTATTTATCAGTATCTAGACCAGGCGCAACCGGAATTATTGAATGCCAAAATCGATATTGATAAGGCATTATTAGATCCTTCAACAAGTAATTGGGGGCCAATGTGGTTCTGGAGAGGTAAAACGTACTCTTATATTGCAGCTTTTGATTTGAAACTGGCTCCGAATGCCGGAACTGTTGCATCAGAATCGTTTATCAACTATTTCAATTCAGCAGATAAAAGAGATTCTGATGAAGAAAGTCTGGTGCTTGATGGTGATCAGCCATTAATATTGGTTGCCGGTGATGCTTTATTGAGAGAAGGTTTGAAACTTGCAGATGAGAAAAAATACACAGAAGCAATTTCTAAATATGAACTTCTGGTTAAGTTAATTCCATTTGACAGAAACAAAATCCTTGCATCTAAAGCTAATATTACAATCAATCAGGCTTATCTTGCAGCTTATGTTGCTGCAAATGCAGATAGCAATGTTGTTCTTAGCAGAGTTTATCTTCAAAAACTGATAGACAACAATTATCTTGATTATACAATTTATCTGATGATGTCAGATACTTATAAGAAACAAGGTGATTATGAAAAAGCACTGAAATATCTTGAAGACGGTAAAAACTTATTCGAAGACCGTTCAAAAGATTTTCTGATCGAAGAAATTAATATTTATATTGATAAAGGCGAAACCGATATTCTATTTAAGAAATTCAGCGAAGCGATTGCTCAGGATGAAACTAATGCACTTTTATACCAAAACAGGGGTATACTTTATCAAAGAAAAAACAATTATAAACTTGCTATTGCTGATTATAAAAAGGCAATCGAACTGTCACCAGAATCTCAAGAACCTGTTTATAGCCTTGCATCAGTTTATATTGATTCGGCAGCTGTTTTTACGAACCAGATGAATAATATAAAAAATATTGAATCTGAACAATATAAAACTGCTTATAAAAACGCATCTGCAATGTTTTCAATGGCTTTGCCAATGCTGGAAAATATTTACAGCACAGGTTATATAACCAATATTGATGAGCAAATTAATTTGTTGAGATCTATTCGTGACAGTTATAAGTTTCAGGGTAACGAAGCCAAACGTGCAGAATATAATGGTTATATTGGAGATAAGCTGGAAGAGCAGAAAAAAATGAAAGCTAAATAGTAGATTCAGTAAAACGTTTCAAGTAATAATATTAAAAGAGGCCGGGATGAAAGTTCCGGCCTTTCGTTGTTCTGAATAATACTACTTAACATAATGTTAATTATAACACTAAAGTAATTGTAAATCATTGATATTGATTTGCTTATGATCAGGCAATATCTAGTTATAATGTTACTGATCTGAAAATTTGAATCATAAGTGGATTTCAAAGTCGAATACATTCTCTCAGAATAAATCAATAGAAACAAATAATAAAATTAGATTTTATTTGATGTCATCTTAAAAAATCCAAAGCAATATTTTTAAACCATTTATCATTCTATTCAATTTTTATAACTTTCACCGTCTCAGTAAATCCTTTACCCGAAATATTTAACAAATAGATTCCAGCAACTAATTGTGATGTATTTAGTGTGGTTTTAATGTCATGACTTAATAAAGTATAAATTGGTCGGCCACATGCATCTGACAAAGTGATATTTATTGGTAATTTATCCTGTTCAAATTCAATTAATAACTCAGAATCAAATGGATTAGGTGAAACATTAAAGTTAATCCTTTCATTGTTATAACATTCACCTATCAGAGTTTCTTTTCCATCAAAGTTTATCTGCCAGACTCTGGAATATTTA
>JACMRS010000064.1 GCA_014376345.1 Bacteroidia bacterium
GGCGAAGGGTTTGCGGCACCACCTTTGCATTGCAACTTAACGTAGCCTGCTATTTCTTTTGCCATTACGGTAAATGTTTAAAATCTTTGAATTGATTTGAGATTTCTCTGCCAACAAGGCTGGAAGCTCCTTATCTAAGATTTCTCGGAGTAACATGAAGAGATTATTCTGTAACGAAACAATCTGATTTACAGGACTTTGGTAGTTTTTACACTATTTCGCAGAACCTGCTCCATGAAACGGACTGCAAAATTACGGCTTTGTTCTTAATATACAAAGAGTTAGGGGGGAAATTTTAGAAATTACTACAACATTGCGTATTCCTTCGCAAAATAAGTCAAAATCACTTTCGCCCCCGCTCTTTTGATGGATGTCAAGCTCTCAACCATTGTTCTAGTTCCGTCCAACCAACCATTTTGGGCAGCTGCTTTCACCATCGCATATTCACCAGAAACATTATAAGCAGCAATCGGAATATCAAAATTATCTTTTAACGTTTTTATAATATCCAAATAGGCCAAAGCGGGTTTAACCATTAAAAAGTCAGCACCTTCAGCATAATCTAATTCCGCTTCAATTAATGCCTCACGAGTATTGGCGGGATTCATTTGGTAGGTTTTTTTATCGCCAAACTTTGGCGCAGAATCCAATGCATCACGAAAAGGACCGTAAAAAGCCGAAGCGTATTTTGCCGTATAGGCCATAATACTGGTATTTATAAAACCTTCATCGTCAAGCATCTCTCGCAAATATCCGATACGACCATCCATCATGTCCGAAGGCCCAATGATATCTGCTCCTGCACGTGCTTGAGCAAGCGCCATATTTCCTAAAATTTGCAGCGTTTCATCATTCAAAATATTCCCTTTTTCATCAACGTAACCATCGTGTCCATCGGATGAATAAGGGTCCATTGCTACATCAGTCATTAAAGCAATATTGGGAAATTTATTTTTAATTTGATTGATTGACTCTAAATATAAACTGCCCTGACGATGGCTTTCAGAGGCAAATTTGTCTTTTTTATCTTCTGATAATAAAGGGAAAAGAGCAATTGAGCGAATTCCTAAATCTTCTACTACCGTGATTTCTTTCAATAATTTATCTAACGAATATCTAAAAATATTAGGCATAGATTTCACTTCCGATATCAAGTTATTTCCTTCCATGACAAACATTGGATAAATAAAATCATTGACTGAAAGGGTTGTCTCTTCCACCATGGCACGGATAGCTGCCGACTGGCGGTTTCTGCGGGGTCTTCTTAACATTAATTTAATTTTTAATTCAAGGTACAAATGTACATATTGATAAAACAAAAAAATGAGTCCACTCGTTTGAATGTACTCATTTTTAGCTACTAAATATTTTTTTACTTTCCTATTTCTCTACCTGTGAATAGTTTAACTCTACTGGTGTATTTCTACCAAAGATTTTAACCATTACATTTAATTTCTTTTTATCGTCAAAAATTTCTTCAACTGTTCCTTCAAATCCAGAGAAAGGTCCATCAATCACTTGAATGGTTTCGCCTTTTGAGAAAGTTGTTGAAGATGCTTCTTCTACAGTTGCTGCTTCATCCATTTTTCCTAAAATACGAGTAATTTCACCTTGACGAAGAGGAAATGGTGTTTTAGATGTTTTACCATCGTTCCAACTCAAAAAGCCAATTACACCAGGCATTGACGTTATTAAGTGGGCAACCTCACCGTATTTAATATCGGCTTCAATAAAGATATAACCCGAA
>JACMRS010000065.1 GCA_014376345.1 Bacteroidia bacterium
CATTTAAAAAATTAATTCTTAGCTTTGATAATCGCCGGAGTAGTTGTTCCTCCTTTAGTCTGTGTGGCTTGTCCGTTCGCAGGATTTGTATTTCCACCTTTTGCTGGAGTAACTTTTGACGGAGTTCCTTTGGCAGGAATTGCTTTTGCCGGTACTACAGGTTTTGTTATTACAACTCCGGAATTATAAACGAAACTTCCAAAATTATCATTTTTAAGATAAGTAGCAACAGCTATCTGTGAAGCATCAGTGGAAAAAGCAACATCGCGGGTATTGCTACCCGGACCTTTAAATGATTTAAGTAGTTTTCCTGTTTCTACTTCCCAAAGCATTACACTGCCTTCATTTCCTCCGGTAACAAGATATTTACCATCTGCACTGAATTTCACTGAAGTCACTTTCCATTCATGACCTTTTAATATCTGCAAAGGTTTCCCTGTTACCATATCCCAGATTATCGCTGTTTTATCACTGGAAGCCGAAGCCATCAATTTTCCATTGAGCGACATATCAAGTGCATTCACATAATCAGTATGTCCAACAAGTTCACCTGCTTCTTTTCCTGTAATCTCTACTTTACGGATTCCGGTTCCGTTAACAGCAACATAAATAAACTTCCTATCACCGCTAATGGCCATATCATTTATCGCAACACCAATTTTTATCACTCTGCTTTTTTTGGCATCGTTCATATTGGTATTTTTAATTGTTCCGTCGCTGCTGCAGGAAAACAGTGAAATGCCATCTACAAACGCATTGGTTACAACTTCTGTATGCAAAGTATTAAATACTTTAGTGATAGTTGGTGTGTCCATATTCCAGATACGTACACTGTAATCCTTACCGGCACTCACCAGGTATTTTCCGTTACGTGAAAAGTTCAGACTTGAAACTGCTGCAAGATGACCCGGTAATACAAGTAATTTCAATCCGAAATCAGGCGTATCAGCTTTGTAAACATTAATTACTTTATCCCAACCCGAGGTAGCCATAAGCTTACCTGTAGGCGAATAAGCTACGCATTCGAGATCACCACTGTGTCCGGAAAGCTTCATTTTATGTATAGAATCAATTTCCTGGCCTTTGATAATTCCTGCAAAAGCCAGCACTAAAAACCCTGCAAACAGATGTTTCATAATATTATAATTATTAATAAAGGCAATTACGCCAAATTTAAACGCAATCAATCCACAAAAAAGGCTGATGTATCAACAAAAAACAATAATTATTTAATAAGTTCATGGTATGCTTTGCTATCTGCATAGTTCCATGATTGCCAGCCTCGCTGTCTGTAATCTTTAATAAAATCAGACTTTCTGACTTCCAGTTTTTTCATGAATAAAACTGAATCGCATTCATTCGGCTTTTCATATTGGCTTGGCCCATTGATAATACAGGGACCAGCAAGCAATTCCTTATTAGCATCAAGTACAGGCAATGTTTTATCAGAAAGGGTTAACAGCCACTCTCTGTGTAGATATGCTTTTCCGGCATGTGCAAAATTATAACTGGCAATAAATACATCCCAGTCAACCACACAAAGCAGTATCATAATAATATACGTTGACATGCCTGTAGTTCTGATAAGATAATGCGTTGTTCTCTTATTCCGGATTTTTAAATATGTGAAAACAATCAACAACACAACTGCCAGTAAAAAGTAGAATAATCCAATTCTTAAATGAGCCAGATTAAAATGTTGAATGTATCTGACATTTCTGATAATAACTGATATCAGCATAATTACGTTTTGAAACAGCCACAGATACACCAAAGGCCTGAGATAGCGGCCCTTGCTGTAAAAATTAATATTGCCTTTATAAAAATGAAGGGTAATAAATATTGAAAACAAAATTGCAACAATCAGCACGAATGTTCCCGCATGAACAAAATTTTTAAGCTCCTCCCCAGACCATTCGTAACTGATCCAGATGAACTTAATATCGAGAAGATTTGGAAAGAAAATAAGAATATTTAATGCTACAAGTAAAAAAGTGGCGGCCAGCGATTCTTTTTTAAGATCCATATTTTTAAACCAGAGTTTATATGCAGTCTTCATTCTCCTCTGCATTGTATCAGGTGCATCAATACTTTTTACGGAAATATTGTTTTGAGTTGCTTTATAAATGAATGCTGATGAAATTAACACACCACATAACATCACACAAAACATTTCAAAATCAATATGATCAAAAAACCAGTTTATAAATTTCTGCAACGGTTCTAAAACACCGGAAAGTTCTTTAGAAAAACGGCTGTTTCCAATGCTGTACATAAACATAAAGAGGACAATTATTAATATAGGTAAAAGAATAATCTTAAAGTATCGAAATGCTTTTTTCGAATTTCCATTAATATCTTTTACAAACAGAGATCTGATAAAGAAGAAGGGCGCATTGATAAACTGAATTACCGAAAGTAAGAATGCGTGAAGGGGAGATCGCAGTGAATCATAACTTAAAAACGAGGCAAGAATGAACAAAGAAACTGCGTTTACCCATTTTGCAACCAAAGAGCCGTAAAGCATTATAAACAGGGCACTTATTAAAGTCCCGCAAAGTATTATTCCGGCATACATTCCAATTTTTTTTCTTTCAATAAAAAAAAGAGATGTTACTATGAGCACTGTTTCAAAAAGGATAATATTAATTCCTGAAAGCTGACCATAAAATAAAAAACTATAAATAACAGTCAGGGCAATTGTAGCAAGTGGCAGAGTTGGTTTCATATAAATTAAAAACTTCTAACGCAATGTCTCAGTAAATATTTTGCAAGGGAAATAATATTACATTTTAAAGATATCCCATGAACGCTCGGCCTGAAGGTGAAGCATTTCCAATCCACCTTTTATAGTTGCACCTTTAGCTTCGCATTTTTCAAGAAACACAGTTTTATCGGGATTATAAACAAGGTCGTAAGCAAGGTGTTTGTTGCTAATACTTTCATAAGGAATTGGCGGATAAGAATTTGAATCAGGAAACATTCCCAACGGCGTCGTATTAATAATGATCTGATGGTCGGCGATAGTTTTAACAGAAACATCATTATAATATAATTGTCCGGAACGAGAAACTATTGAATAGGGTATATCAAGATTTTTAAGCGCCACCTGAACAGCTTTTGAAGCGCCTCCATTTCCAAGTATGAGTGCTTTTTTGTATTCCGGTTTTAAAAGCGG
>JACMRS010000066.1 GCA_014376345.1 Bacteroidia bacterium
AAGCCGGCAAGCAAATGAACAGGTTGCTTCAGGGTGATGTTGGAAGCGGCAAAACAGTAATAGCTTTAATGTCGATGTTAATGGGACTGGATAATGGCTTTCAGGCGTGCATGATGGCGCCAACTGAAATTCTGGCAACTCAGCATTATTTATCTTTGGTTGAAATGCTTGAAGACATGCCTGTTACCATAAAACTTTTAACGGGTTCAAGTAAGAAAAAGGAGCGGGAGGAAATCAGTGAAATGCTGATAAATGGTACTCTTAATATTCTGGTTGGTACGCATGCCTTAATTGAGGACAATGTGATTTTCAATAATCTTGGCATGGTGGTTATTGACGAACAGCACCGTTTTGGTGTTGCACAACGCGCTAAGCTTTGGTTTAAAGTAAGGCCATTGCCGCACGTTCTTGTAATGACAGCTACTCCGATTCCCCGAACGCTTGCTATGAGTGTTCACGGTGAGCTTGATGTTTCTGTGATAGATGAACTTCCTGCCGGCAGAAAACCAATCCGGACGGTTCATAAGGATGAAAGTTATCGCGGTGAAGCAATGGAATTTATCAGAACTCAGATTGCAGCCGGAAGACAGGCTTATTTTGTTTATCCTTTGATAGAAGAAAGTGCTGCTTTGGATTTGCAGGATCTGATGCAGGGTTATGAAACTGTTACCGACTTTTTTCCCTTGCCAAAATATCAGGTCAGTATGGTTCATGGGCGAATGAAACCGGCTGAAAAAGAGTCTGAAATGCAAAGATTTAAAAAAGGAATAACGAATATTATGGTGGCAACCACAGTAATTGAAGTGGGAGTAAATGTTCCCAACGCCAGTGTCATGCTGATTGAAAGCTCGGAAAGATTCGGACTTTCGCAACTGCACCAGCTCAGGGGCAGGGTAGGAAGGGGAGCAGATCAGTCGTATTGTATTCTGATGACTAAAGGCAATATTAATTTTATTGCCAAACAAAGAATTAAAGCAATGACTTCAACTACAGATGGTTTTGTAATTTCTAAAACCGACCTCCAATTGCGCGGTCCGGGTGATGTTTTGGGGACAAGACAAAGCGGTTTGCCTGATTTTAAGTTGTTGGATCTGGTTGCGGATGAAGATATTATTGCAGAGGCTAAAAACGCTGCACATTACATTCTGGAAAAAGATCCTGATTTAAAACATCCTGAAAATGAAGCTCTTATGAATTATCTGATGAGACATCAGTCGGATAATTTCTGGGGAAGGGTTTCTTAAAATATAATTAATTGGTTTAAAGGTAGTTAAGGTAAATTGCGGTTTTTTGACTGTTTTTTATTATAATTGCAATGTTATTTGATTGAGGCAGGGAAAGTTTGAAGCCCCTGTTGATATCACAACAAAATTCATGCTTAGTAACTAAGTTGAAAGAAAAATGAGCGAAGGGGATATATCAGTTAAGGTCAGTATTGGCGACAGGATCTATCCTTTGAAAATAAAGATGCGTGAGGAGGAATTTGTGAGGAAGGCAGCGAAAATGATAAATGAAAAAATGAAGTTTTATAACAACAATTTTTCAGTAAAGGATGATGTTGACGGGCTTGCAATGGCAGCCCTGGAGTTTGCGGTAGAAGCGCTTGGGAAAGCTGCTGTTACTGCTGAGCCTGCACTGATGCAGGAACATGCCCTTAAACATTTAAGCGATATTGAAGCATCATTAGGTCTCTGATCTGAAACATTACAGGGCATGGCATAAAACTATAAAGTCATGACAGAAACAATCATTTACATTATTGCCGCAACTATAGCAGGCCTTGTTATAGGATTTATTGTGGCGCAGTCTATCGTTAAAAAACGCGAAGCTGTAAAGGCAAACCTCTTTTTTGAAGAGGCAAAAGTAAAGGCAGATGCCTACAAACAAACCAGGGCTCTTGAAGCAAAAGAAAAATTTCTTACTTTAAAATCAGAGCACGAGAAGGAAGTAAACAGACGCAATGCTGAAATTATCGTTAGCGAAAACAGAGCAAAGCAAAAAGAGCAGTCGCTGGATGCAAAAATTAATGGATTTAAGCAGAAAGAAGATGAGCTTGAAAAGCAGAAGTCGCAGGTAACTAACCAGCTTCAGAACCTGACTAAGAAACAGGAAGATCTTACCAAAAAGCAGGAAGAAACCGAACAGGCAAGACAGCAGCAGGTAAAACAACTTGAAACTATTGCAGGTTTAAGTGCAGCTGAAGCAAAAACTCAAATGGTGGATGCTTTGAAATCTGAGGTTCAGTCTGAAGCACTTGCGCAATCGAAAATTATTGTTGAAGAAGCCAAACTATCTGCAACAAAAGAGGCAAAGCGGATAGTGCTTTCTACTATTCAGAGAACTGCTGCAGAGCATGCGATCGAAAATACAGTTACCGTTTTCAATATTGAAAATGATGATGTTAAAGGACGTATTATCGGCAGAGAAGGTAGAAATATCAGAGCGCTGGAAGCTGCTACAGGTATTGAAATTATTGTAGACGATACCCCGGAAGCAATTATCCTTTCAGGATTTGATCCTATCAGAAGAGAGATAGCAAGACTTGCATTGCACAGGCTGGTTACAGATGGCCGTATTCACCCTGCCCGTATTGAAGAGGTAGTTGAAAAAACAAAGAAAGATCTTACTCAGGAAATTATTGAAATAGGAGAACGCACCGTAATTGATCTGGGTATCAGCGGACTGCATCCTGAATTAATCAGAATTGTGGGAAGAATGAGATACCGTTCTTCTTATGGACAGAATCTTTTGAAACACAGCAGGGAAGTTGCTAATTTATGCGCTACCATGGCTGCAGAAATGGGCTTGAATGTTAAGCTGGCTAAACGTGCGGGATTGCTTCATGATATCGGGAAAGTGCCTGATGATGATGCTGAAACTCCACACGCATTGCTTGGTATGAAATGGGCCGAAAAATACGGCGAGCATCCTGAAGTTGTGAATGCCATTGGTGCTCACCACGACGAGATTGAGATGACCAGCATGCTTTCGCCGATTATTCAGGCTTGTGATGCTATTTCAGGCACAAGACCGGGTGCCAGACGTGAAGATTCAGAAAATTATATCAAAAGACTTAAAGATCTTGAAGCACTAGCAATGAGTTTCAAAGGTGTTGAAAAAGCATTCGCTATTCAGGCCGGTCGCGAACTCAGGGTAATGGTTGACAGTGATAAAGCAAATGATAAAGAAGCTGATGATTTAAGCTTTGAACTTTCACAGAAAATTATGAAAGAAATGATTTATCCGGGACAAATTAAAGTGACGGTTATCAGAGAACGCCGCGCAGTTAATTACGCCAAGTAATTTTAATAACAATATATTGATGCCGTTTAGATTTCTATCTGAACGGCATTTTTTTTGTTTAATAAATTAATTTTGAAGCAGCAATCTTGTGTAATCATTTTCCGGATTGGTAGTCAGCCTTTTGGTATCGCCTTTTTCTACCACTCTGCCATTTTTCATAACCACAATTCTGTCTGCAAAATATCGTAAAACATTCATGTCGTGAGTAATAAAAAGGTATGTCAGATTATTTTCTGCCTGAAGTTTTTTCAATAAATTCAATACCTGAGCCTGAACAGAAAGGTCAAGTGCCGATACAGATTCGTCGCAGATAATAAATTCAGGTTTGGCAGCCAAAGCTCTTGCTATTCCTATTCTTTGCCTTTGACCACCCGAAAATTCATTCGGATATTTTAAGGCATCTTCAGCTTTCAATCCCACTTTTTCAAGTAAGGAATGAACAGTATTTAATTTTTCTTCACCACTTATTTTTTGATGAAGTTCTACTACTTCACCAATAGTATTGCCGATAGTAAGCGATGGGTTTAGGGATGAATAAGGATCCTGAAATATCATCTGAGCTACTCTTGGATAGTTTTTGATTTTAGTTACAGGTGTGCTTTCATAAAGAATTTCACCTGAAGATATGTCTTCAAGCCTGATGATCATTTTAGCAACAGTACTTTTTCCTGAACCCGACTCACCGATTAATCCGAGTGTTTCACCTTTCTTTATTTCAAAGGAAATGCCATCAACAGCTACAAAAAATTTACTGCCCGATTTGAAACTTTTGTACACTCTTGTTAATGTTAAAAGTTCATCGTCTTTTTTTTCTGTAACCGGCCAGGCTTGCGGAGTAAAAGTTGCGCCGTCTGCAAAATCTTTTAATACAGGTAAATATTTTCCCTCATAAACTGCAGAAGGTCTGCAGGCAAGAAGTGCTTTTGTATAATCTTGTTGAGGGTTGTTAATTATCGAAACCGTTTCACCCTGTTCAGCAATGCTTCCTTTATACATTACAATGGTTTTAGTAGTGTATTTTGCAATCACTTCAAAGTCATGCGAGATAAGAATAACCGCCATGCCGCGGTTTATGCTAAGGTTGCTTATCAGAGTCAGAATATCATTTTGTACTAACCTGTCAAGTGCTGTTGTAGGTTCGTCTGCAATTAATAAAACAGGATCGCAGGATATTGACATTGCAATCATCACGCGTTGTCTTTGACCACCGCTGATTTCATGAGGATAGGATCTGAATATTCTTTCAGGATCAGGCATTTGTACTTCTGTTAAAAGGCTGATGGCTTTTTCTCTTGCCTGTTTACCTTTTAATCCACCAATCAGTATATTTTCTAAAAGTTGTGAACCGCAGGTTCTCACCGGATTCAATGCAGTCATTGGTTCCTGAAAAATATAAGCTATACTTTTTCCTGCAAGTTTTCGAAGTGTTTTATTTGAAGACGAAAGGCATTCGGTTATTTTGCCATTGTCATTAAATAAAATCTTTCCCGAGTACTTTGTTTCTTTGCTATGAAGCTTTAAAATACTCATGCAGGTTACAGATTTTCCCGAACCTGATTCACCTACAATACCGGTTATTTCACCTGCATTAACTTCGAAATTAATATTTCGCGCAGCAGTAAAAACCGAGCGGCCTTTAACAAATTCTATCCCGAAATCTTCGAGTTTTATTAATGGTAAATTATTCAACAATAGTATTGATTATAGGATCAAGTGCTTGTGAAAAATTCTTTAAATTTTTGTTATATCTGAGGGTTTGTCTGAGATCTTCAAGGAAATCCAGCAATTCCTGAGCATTTTCCAGAATCTGGATATTTGGTGTAATTTTAAGATCTTTCTTTCCGGTAATCTGAAGTCCGGATAAAAGAAAAGGAGTCTCTTTCCAGTGTTTGCCAATAAAGTTTACAAAAGGCTGCACATTGACATTTGAATTCTGAGAATTGATATTACAATAAACATAATCCGGTTCCTGATCCTGAAAAACCTGGTGTAAATCTTCGAAAGGTGTCGGCAGACCAAGATAAATAACATTGTGCCCCATTCTTCTTAAAGCATAATTTGCGAATAAAAGTCCAATGTCATTGGGTTCACCCGGGGGATTGAAAAGTAAGAATTTTTTACTTTCAGAATTAGGGCTGACATTGAGTCCGTCAATACTAACAAAAAGCTTTTGGCGGATGATAGTGGTAATATAATGAACATGTGCAGTATGAACAGTTCCTGAAAGCCAAAGCTGACTTACGTGGTTTAAAAAAGGGAACACAACCTGAATCATAGTTTGTTCAATACCTTGTTTTATAATGTCAAGAGTTAAAAGTTTGTTAAATTCTCTTTCATCAAACGTAACTATTGTGGCTACAAGTTGTTGAACATGGGTATCAAACTGAGATTGATTTTCTGAAAATTCGGAACACACGGAGGTAATTTCCTCCTGAGTCATTTGTACTATTTTTGAAATTTTAAAGCCATTCAGATTGAGGATAGATACATTCATGATGATTTTAAGATCATCCTCATCATAGTATCTGATACCGGTATCTGTTCTTTTAGGTTTAAGCAGATTGTAACGCTGTTCCCATATCCTTATGGTATGAGCTTTAATACCTGTAATGTTTTCAATGTCTTTTATAAACAGTTTATTTCTTACAGCATTTTTTCCTTTTTTTTTCAGCATTGGTATCTATAATTTAAAACCGTTTTAATTGTGTTTAATAATATTAAATGAATTAAATATTAGCGACATTTGCTGTATTAAAATTTCAAAATGAATATTATCATCACAGGTGCTTCCGGATTAATTGGTTCAAACTTAACAAAATTACTTAAACAAAATCACTTTTCTGTTACTAAATTAACAACCAATCCAAAGTTGGTTAATGATAAGGATACTTTTTTGTGGCATCCGGACAAGGGATACATTGATATCAGGTGTTTTAAAGAAGAAAATATCATTATCAACTTAGCAGGAGCTAATATTTTTGATAAACGCTGGACAGATCAAAGGAAAAAAGAGCTGGCAGACAGCCGTATTGAAGGCACTTCACTGCTCTTTGACATGATTAATAAAGAAGGATTTAATGTTAAAAGACTGATAAATGCGTCAGCTATTGGTATTTATCCTGATCCTTGTGGTCCTTCAGTGAATGAAGATCAGCCTCATGGTGATTCATTTATTTCAGATTTATGTATTAAATGGGAAGCTGCAGCGCATCTTTTTGACGCAGCAAATATTCCGGTTACTATAATTAGAATCGGCATTGTACTTGATGCTGAAAAGGGCTTTCTTGAAGCACTCGCTAAACCAATAAAAATGAATGCAGGGGCTGTTTTAGGCACAGGCAAACA
>JACMRS010000067.1 GCA_014376345.1 Bacteroidia bacterium
CGGGAGGTATTCTCTTTACTTTTTCCTGCTCGCAGGTGGTTGACAAACAGATGTTTTATCAAACAGTTTTTTCAGCAGCTATTGAAGCCGGAAGAGATATAAAAGTACTGCACAGATTATCGCAACCACCCGACCATCCTGTAAGCATTTACCATCCGGAAGGGGAGTATCTGAAGGGATTGGTGCTTTGGGTTGGTTAATTTGCTGAGTTTTATTTATTCCAGAATAAAGGTTTTACAAACTGTGTTTTTATCTGAATTAAGTTTGAGATAGTACATCCCTTTTGCAAGCTGAGAACCATCTATTGCTAGTTCATTTTCATTTATACTAAAGTTGTAATCTGATGTTTTAATTACAGACCCGTTTATGGTATAAATCTCAACAGTTACCTTTTCAGAAATATTTTCTCTAAAACGCACATTAATAATGCTCCCCGAAGGGTTTGGATACAATATTATATTATTGTCATTAACAATAGCATTAACTTTACTGGTGCTGTTATCATTTACTCCTATTTTCATGCCATTTCCAAAACTGCTCACCCACATTTCACCTGGCTTATAAGGATTGAAAAACACTCTTTCAGGCTGTCTGAAAATATAACTGTTTACAAGGCTCCAGGTTGGTGTAACCGCATTCATGTTGCTACTCATCCAAAGTCCGTTTGTTTCTGTTGTCAGATAAGCTTGCTTTAAGTTTAAAGGATCGAAAGTAATAGAAGTTACCCTGTCAAATAAAGTTCCGGTTAATTTAGTCCAGTTAGTTCCGCGGTTAGTTGTTCTGAATAATCCTCCCAAGCCATTTGGAGCGCCGCCCCAGCCGCTGAATACTGCAACATACCAGGTACTTTGCGTGGCATCATTCGGATCGATGACAATGTCTTTACACCAGTATTTCATGTCTGGGTGACTGACATCGGTCCATGCATTGGTGGCAGTGTCATATAAAAACACACCCGAGCTTGCAGTAAATGTACCTGAAGGATTTCTTCTACCTGAAAAAGTGCAAACTACTTTACCGTCTTTCAGTACTTCAATAGTGGCAGGGTGTCCTTCTGTACGTGGCGGATTTGGTAATTTAGTCCAGGTGGAAGCAGCATAATTATTCAGATCGTTGGTTCTGTAGATGCCGCCAAGTTGCGAGCCCTGAGTGCCACCATAATGAATTACCGAAGCATACATCCGATTGATATTATTCGGATCAGCAGCTAACCAGAAAACGGGATGGTTGAAGGTGTGAACGTTTTTCCACGTAGTGCCACTGTCTGTAGAATAAATTATTTTTCCCGATGCATCACTAGCATCAAGTTTAACATCCTGTAAGCGCGTGCTTTGGTACATGTCATGAATACCACTGCAACCACCGAATAATCTGCCGTCTGTAGTTTTTGCCAGTCTGTATAATGAGTTTACAGCAAATCCCGAATATTGGTAACCCCATGATTTACCTGTGTCGATACTTCTGATACCACCGATATCACTAAAGCAGCCCATCATTTTAGATGGAGATTGCCAGTGAATCTGCCAGCATGTTGTATTTTCCAGTCCGATACTGTGATAGGCATTTTGTTTTGGAGTAATTGATCCTGCTGTATGCTGGTCTGCATTGTTAATATAAGCCTGTTTCCAAGAAGCTGCGCCATCGCTACTTACTTCTACGCTGCTAAAGGTACTGAACAGAACTTTGTTAGAATTATTCGGCGCTACAGTGATGCCAAAACAGGTTTCACTAAAACTCCAGGCTTTGTCTCCGGAGGTGCCTTCCCAACCTGTTTTTATATTTGAGTTATTAGTTGATTTAAAAGTTTTGTTCCAACTTGTTCCACCGTCGGTTGATTTAAAAACTAAAGGCGAATTGAGAGCCTTGTCGCTGCCACCAAGGTAGATTGTTGAAATGTCATTTTCAGCCATGCCGACATACATGATATAATCATTTGAAATGTTGATTCCGGAGCTGGCAGTGGTCCATGTGCCGCTTGCATTGTTCATTGTGTAAACACCTTTTGCATGTCCTGAATATTCCCATGGATTAATACCATTGTAAGTATTTGCCAAACTTGAAGTAATGCACACAAAGCGCGAAGCACCGCCGTTATTGGCAGCAGCAAACGACCAGATAACCTCACCTGCAGCAATGCCGGTTGTGGCCATTAAAGAAAATGAAGTTCCGCTGTTTGTTGAATAAAACAGACCTTCATTAGTTGCTACATAGATGTTGGAACCTTCCCAGAATACACCGCTGAGTATGATTCCGGCACCATTGTTTGAAGTGTGTTTTATCAGTGAAAAAGTACTGCCACCATTGCCTGAAAACAGAATATCGCCATAAGCACCCACTATAATCTGAGCTGGATTGTTGTAATTGGCAGACATTTTATAAACGTCACCATAAGTGCCGGTGTTGTAAGTGTTAATGGCAGTCCATGTAGCGCCGCCATCGATAGTTTTAAAAGGTTTATAATAAGAAGAATACGCGATAAGAGGATCGTTGGTAAAGAGGTAATTAGAATGGCCATCCACCTGAAGTTTAGAAAAAGGCAGTTGGGTGTAGCTGTTGCCAAAATCGGTTGTATGAAACAGCTGACTCATGTCGCAACTCACATAAAATTCATTGTCATTTGCGGGGTTAACAGTAGGGAAGAACAAGGCGCCACCACCGCCGATACCGCGCGATTGAAAGGCAACTGGCTGCGCTGACAAACCGGCAACAAACAAAAATGCCGAAATAAGAATAATGATTTTATTTTTCATGATTTGATGTGTGGGATATGTTCCGTTTATTTATTTTTTGTTTTGATATTTACCAAACTGAATTATCTGGATTTTCAGAAATGATTTTAAGGAATGAAATTATCATGAGCCTTGGTTTATAAGAAAAACAAATGTAAGTATAATTTGAGATTTTTAATATATTTTGAATTCCAGAATAGGTTTAGTTAGATAGGTTATTAACTTCTCTACATTATCCGTCTGCAAATTTGTCTTTAGTTTTCAGAAATAAGTATTCACGTGGAGTGTAAATAGAAATTAGTTGATAAATTACTTACTGTATTTATTTTTAAGTTTTTCATACAATATATTAATTCCTATATCAGTTTTATCTGTTTGTGAATTTGTCAGAATGATAAATGCTATATCGTTAAACACGAATACTTTGCTTAAAAATGTTCCCGGATTCCCAGTGTTAAATGAATATTTTTGATTTTTTTCATCAATTTCCCAAAACCAGCCTAATGCAAATTCCGGTAAGCCATAATGCAAATACATAAATTCTTCTTTAGTAAATATGGATGATTTTCCATCAAATCCTTTGAGCTGAAGTTGAATGAATTTCGAATAATCGGGTAAACTAACATTTATATTTCCTGCAGGAAGTAACCAGTTTAATTTATAATTGTCGTTTGGAAGTTCAGGAGTTAATTCCTCATTGTGTCCCCAGGGTTGTAAGGTGTCAGTATAATTTGGCTGTCCAAAACCAAAATCAATGTTCAATTCCTGACCTAATTCTGCAACAAGTTGTTTGTATTGTTTTCCTGATGCTTTTTCTAACATCAATCCAGCTGCTACATAACCTAAATTTGAGAAGTTAATGCTGTCTTTGTTGCAGACTGGTTTTTGTTGGAAAAACCATTTTGTAAATTGATAGCGTTGTTCTTCTTCAGTCCCATTAAACTGGTCCTTAGATGGTTTGGTATTTGTATAAGTGTATTTAAATAACTTCGTCCTGAAAGTCAATAAATTTAGTAAAGTCAGATGAAGATACTTCTTGTTGCTTGATTGTATTAAATCAGGAAACAGTTCAAAGAATTTGGTATCCCAATTTATCTTGCCTTTTTTAACAAGTTCAGCAGCAATGAAACAAGTTATAGCTTTAGTGTTTGAGCCAATTCTAAATTTGTCATCAGATTGTGCTATGTATTGCGTGTTTATCCTTTGAAAACCCAATGTTTTCATTTCATATATTGAGTCGGCGGAAACAATAGCAAATGCAAGTTCGGGGATGTCGTATTTTTGACGGATACTGTCTGCAAAATGCTCAAGAGACTGTCCATAAGTAATTAAGGATGTATGAAAGAATAGAAGGATTGTTAATGGTTTTATCAACGAAGA
>JACMRS010000068.1 GCA_014376345.1 Bacteroidia bacterium
CTTCTTTTTTCTCCAAGTTAGGAAAAGCTATTGCCGGTAGAACCTCTATTGATGCTGATTTTCTTGATGAACTTGAAGAAATATTAGTGTCAGCGGATGTGGGAATCGATACTACCATTAAAATTATTGGAAGAATAGAATCCAGAGTTGCTAAAGATAAATATTTGGGCGCTACAGAACTTAATGCCATGCTGAAAGATGAAATCTCTCAGATTTTGCTGGAAAGTTCTAAAGGTCAAAAAGGTGATTTTAATCTGCAGAGTATGCCAAAACCTTATGTAATTATGGTTGTTGGTGTTAACGGTGTTGGTAAAACTACTACAATCGGTAAACTGGCAGCTAAATTTATTGCAAACGGACATAAAGTGCTGTTGGCAGCCGGTGATACTTTCAGAGCAGGTGCTGTTGATCAGTTAAAAATATGGAGTGAAAGAACAGGCGCTGATTTTTTCTCCCACGGAATGAATGCTGATCCTTCAGCTGTTTCTTTTGATGCAGTTAAAAAAGGAGTTGATGAAAACTATGACATAGTTATTCTGGATACTGCGGGACGTCTTCATAATAAAGTTGGTTTAATGAATGAACTTTCAAAAATCAAACGTGTGATGATGAAAGTTGCTGAAAATGTTCCAAACGAGGTATTGTTGGTTTTAGACGGTTCTACTGGTCAGAATGCTTACGAACAGGCAAAACAGTTTACTGCTGCAACTGAAGTTACTGCACTCGCAATTACCAAATTAGACGGAACTGCAAAAGGTGGCGTAGTACTTGGCATCAGCGATCAGTTTAATATTCCTGTAAAATATATTGGTCTTGGAGAAGGTATTAACGACTTGCAACTCTTTGATCCTCAACAATTTGTCGATACTTTATTTGAAAGCTAAGCTTTTGAATATTTAATAAATATAAATAAAAATGCGTACCCGCTCATTAAAGCCTGATAAGTTCAATATAATAACCCTCGGCTGCAGTAAAAATGTTGTTGATAGTGAAGTGCTTTTAAGCCAGTTGAAAGGCAATGGAATGGAGGTAACTCATGAGTCGGCAAAAAATGATGCCAATGTGATTATTGTTAATACTTGTGGTTTTATTGATAATGCCAAGCAGGAGAGTATCGATACGATTCTGCATTATGTAGAAGAAAAAGAAGCAGGTAAAATTGATAAGCTTTATGTTACAGGTTGCCTTTCTCACCGCTATAAAGAAGATCTTTTAAATGAAATTCCACAGGTAGACGCTTTTTTTGGCACACTTGAACTGCCTAACCTTCTAAAAACTCTTGGTGCAGATTATAAACACGAGCTTATTGGAGAAAGGCTTACAACAACCCCTGCACATTATTCATATCTGAAAATATCTGAAGGATGTAACAGACCCTGTTCTTTTTGCGCTATTCCTTTGATGAGAGGAAAACACGTTTCTAAATCAATTGATCAGATAGTTCTGGAAGCCACAAATCTTGTAAGAAATGGTACTAAAGAAATCATGATGATCGCTCAGGATTCAACCTATTACGGAATAGATCTTTACGGAGAAAGAAAACTTGCCGAATTAATGACAGCTTTGTCTGATGTAAACGGACTTGAATGGATCCGATTGCATTATGCTTATCCGTCTCAGTTTCCTGAAGAAATTCTGCCTTTAATGGCCGAAAGGGATAATATTTGTAAATATCTGGATATGCCGGTTCAGCATATCTCTGATAACATGCTCAAAACAATGCGCCGAGGTATTACAAGGCGCCGTACTTATGAACTTCTTGAAAAAATAAAATCACAAGTTCCCGGTATTGCTTTGAGAACAACACTTTTAGTTGGTCATCCGGGTGAAACAGAGAAAGATTTTGAAGAATTAAAGCAGTTTGTTTCTGATTTTGAATTTGACAGACTGGGAGTTTTTCCATATTCACACGAAGACAATACCCATGCTTATTCGCTTGAAGATTCAATTCCGGCAGAAGAAAAAGAAAGGCGTTCAGAAGAAATTATGGCCATTCAACAGGAAATTTCTTTAAAGAAAAATCAAGCTAAAATAGGTCAGACACTTAAAGTGCTTTTTGATACTAAAGAAGGTGGATACTTTGTAGGAAGAACCGAAGCTGACAGTCCTGAAGTAGATAATGAGGTTTTAGTAGATGCTAAAACGAATTATGTGAGAATCGGTGATTTTGCAAATGTAAAGATTACCGGTAACTCCGATTTTGACCTTTATGGTAATATAGTATCTTAAATCCATGGCGGAAATCATAATTCCAATTGCCGAAACTCATTACCTGCCGCTTACTACACAGGCTTTTATTGATGGTAATGAAATTTTATCTTCCCTCGTACCGGTAAAGCATGAAATCATCGAAAGTAAACGGCTTATTGAAAAAAGAAGTGGTTTTGACTCTGCAAAAAGAGAAGCACTATATAAAGTTCTTTCAAATCAATATGCTTTTCTGAATGATGCTGAAAAAAAAATAGGTAAAACCTGGGAAAACATTGAGTTTTTAAAAAACGAAAATACGTTTACAGTAACCACTGGTCAACAACTCCATATTTTTATGGGTCCCTTGTTTTTTGCCTATAAAATAATTTCTGCTGTAAAACTTGCTGAAGAAATCCAGAAAGAAAATCCAGGAAAAATTATTGTTCCTGTTTTTTGGATGGCTTCAGAAGACCACGATATTGATGAAATCGGTTTTATAAAGCTGTTTAATGAAATCTTTACCTGGAAACCTGAAGGTAAGGGTGCAACCGGAAAATTAAATTGCAATGGCCTGCCTGAATTGGCCGATGAAATCGAGGCCAGGCTTTCAAAAGAAGTTCATGCTAAAGAAATTATTGAAATTTTTCGAAACATTTACAAGAATTCAGCCACACTTTCAGAAGCTACCAGAAAGATTATCTATCATTTTTTCGGTTATACCGGAATAGTAGTACTTGATGCCGATGAACCACTATTAAAAGAATTTTTTAAGACATATATTAAATCTGACATTTTAGATAATGTCAATTATCCCGTTGTGGAAGCTTCTGGTAAAAAGTTGAAAAAGAAAGGTTTTGATATTCAGATTAATGCCCGAGCTGTCAATTTTTTTTATTTGAGTGAAAATTTCAGAGAAAGGATAGTTTTTGAAAGCGGTCAATATAAGGTTCTGAATTCAGATTTGACTTTTACTAAGTCAGAAGTGTCTGATTTAATAGATTCTGACCCTTCAAAATTTAGTCCTAATGTAGTTTTAAGGCCTCTTTATCAAGAAGTTATACTCCCAAATATTGCTTACGTGGCCGGAGGAAGTGAACTTAATTACTGGTTACAACTTCCTGAAATGTTTAAAATCAATATGGTTCCATATCCGATCCCGTTTTTGAGAAATAGTCTTCATTATATGGGAAGCAAACAACTCGGAATTCTTAATAAAAATAATCTTGAGCCTAAAATTTTATTTTTAGCTGAAGATGACCTTAAACAAAGACTTACAGATAAATTTTCAGGGGAAAATAATTTTTCCTTTGCGCTTGCCGAAAGAATCAAAAACAATGAAGCGTTGTTTGAGGCTATGAATTCACTTAAACCCTCCTCTTTAAAGGAATTAAAGCAAATTCTGACTAACGAGTTAGCTTCACTTAAAAAGTTAGAAACGGAAACAGGAATAGTTTTGTTTGAGAAGTCTGAAATACTTGTCAATAAAATATTAGAGATGAAAAGAAATTATTTCAATCCGGAAGCTATTCAGGAGCGAAAAACTTTTTGTCTTGAATATCTTGTTACA
>JACMRS010000069.1 GCA_014376345.1 Bacteroidia bacterium
GCCCGCTCAAAAGGACCGAAAGGACTTAAAGGACAAATATTATTTATTCGTAATTCGAAATTGATTCGTAATTCGTAATTCCGTAATTCCGTAATTCGTAATTAAGTTATGGTTGGCTATGATTTAAAACAATTGGGCGTATCCCCGATTCGCGATGACATATTTTACTATACTTGAATATTTCCACTCGCGATCGGGGTCGGGCTATCCATTCCAAGTCCTCGCGCCACGCACAGGCCAACGCAGCTGTGGGCTTTCCATTTCTATCCCTCACGCAAATGATCTGTTGATTAAAATTCAGCTTAACAACCCTGAGATATAACGAATGTAGTTTCAATTGGTGTTTGTAAAAATATAAATATTTTATATCAAAACCATAAATATTTTTTATTTTTGACAATGGTAATTCCTGAACATATTGAAAACATGAATGAAAACTTTAATAATGATGTGGATAATCTCGAATTTGAGGAACAGGAACAGCTGGAAAAGCTGAACAAAAAATAAGCGTACGTCATGATCAGACTCTCTTATGATACCTCACTAAAACACTTGGTCCGGCTGGGACTTTATGATGCGATTCCTATTGTGTTATTCAAGACCATTCCCTCTTCAAACTTACATCGATGGAGAAATGAACAAGCAAATAAATATTCAGGGTGTGAACTTAATGAACTTGCAGGTGAAAAATTAAAATTGCTCCGGCAGTTTGCAAAACATAAAAAGGCACAGGCCATATTTGTTTCATATCTGAAACTGCTCTCAACATTCAGAAGGATCGCTGGCGGTGCTGCTGAAATAAAAAAATTACTGTTCACTTACCGGGAACAGGTCTGTGACGTCGTGCAACGGGTAAGCGGTTCTATCGATCTTAAAAAAGCAGGCAGGTTCTTGGGGATTTCATCCTCCACTCTTTACAACTGGATGCTGGAAGCCAAAGTGAAATGCTCTTTTTCTTACTTTCAGTTTTGCAGCCGCGCTAGACCCAATCAGCTTACCAAAACAGAAGTAACAACTATCAAAACCCTGCTTGAAGATGAGAGATTTAGGCACTGGCCTGTTTCATCTGTCGCACACTATGCCGCTAATAATAATCTGGTGAACGCAAGCGTCAATACCTTTTACAAATATGTAAAGCTGCTCGGGTTTAAAAGAAAGAAATTTTCCAAACCAAAGCATCCTGTTGGTATCCGCGCATCCGCTTGTCATCAGTTCTGGCACGCAGATATTACGATCTTTAAATTGAACAAGGTTAAATATTATATTTACTTTTTAGTAGACAATTTCTCACGCGGCATTATCGGTTATCGCATTAGTAAAAAACAAAGTGGTATTACTGTAAGGGAGATGCTGAGCGAGGCCATTCAAAAACACGAACCTTTAAATGCCTGCCTGATTGTTGATGGTGGCAGTGAGAATAATAACCAGAATGTAGATAGCCTGCTATTTCAGCAACCGGATACGATCAAAAGACTGATTGCCAAAAAAGACATTGCCTTTTCAAATTCGATGGTTGAAGCGGTAAATAAGATCATCAAAAACGACTACCTCTATGCCTTAAATATCACAAGTGAAAAGCAGCTTACAGAATCGCTTGAATTTGCAGTGAATGATTACAACAACATAAGGCCACATGACAGCATCGGAGGAAACACGCCCTTTCAGGTTTTATCAAACAACCTCACAGACAAAGAAGCCCTTAAATTACAAAGAGCCAAAGCAAGAACAGAAAGAATTACTGCTAACAGAAAAAATAATTGCAGGAAATGTTCTTGATTGAACATCTATCAAATTATTAAAACCTGATTTACTACTCTTCAGCTTTAAAAGTACAAACACTTATTAGTTTAAGCAATTAGAAAAATCAGAACTCTCTCAAACCCTTTATTTACAACAACATTCCCTTATAAGGGATAGCTTTATCCAACAGGTGCGTGGGTTTTGGAGTGAAACATACCAATTAGAAGCGATTTAAGACCACTGAAATAAGAAAGATGGCATAATAGCCATCTTCTCTCTGTTTTATTTAAGATTATTTCCATCCGTTAAACCTCTTAAACCCACTGTTTACAACGTTTCTTATACACTACCCTAGCCACTACCATCCTGCTACTTTACCATCTTCTGTTTCCCGTATTAAAGATATTTTATTTTTGTCAAATATGTCGTAGATGATATTCTTACTGTCATAATCTAAGGAGTAAACAAAATAAAATATTTCCGAACAAGAAAATGCAACTTTAAAAACTCTTCCATCCATATAATTTTTTAAGAAGGTGATTTTTTTAACAGTGAAATTATTCCTTATACAAGTATTCATAAATCGTTCTCGGAAATAAGATAATGAAACAGAATAATTTTTTACTGTATCAAACTTATAAGGGTCTAAAAATCCACTTTTATAAGAAGTTTTCATTATATATTCAACTTCTGAAACTGGACCAAAATATGTATAAAACTTATTTTCACTTACATTAGATCTTATAATAACGTCATTAATAAATAGACGAATATTATCAGCAAAAGAATCATTATTTAAGTGATTAATTCTAAGAATCGACCTCTTACTTGAATCAAAATTTAAATTTGAAAATTTAAATTTAAATTGCTTATTTACAGAATCTTTTTTTATTGCTATATAGGTGGAATCCAAAGGCAACTGGGATACAGGTGGACTAATGATTTCAGATTTTTCAGAATTTGAATTACAACCTAGAATTAGGAAAATAATGTATTTATTAATTTTTCTCATGATAAATTATTCTCCAGGACTACCTCCATCTTTAATTCCATTATCATTACATCCATCATTAATATTGTTAGGATCATTAACATTCAAATTCATCGTTTTTGTATTTTTCATATAATCTGTAAATATTTTATATACTTGTTTACATACAGCTTCTCCCCCCGTCAAACCAATACATCCTGCTGTCCCAGGAGCTGTGCTAGCA
>JACMRS010000070.1 GCA_014376345.1 Bacteroidia bacterium
CTTTTACTTTTTCAAAATCTCCTAAAAAGAAATTAAAGTATTTGAAAACAAAAAGTACAGCCAGATTGGTGAGAACACTTAGCAGCATCCATTTTTTTCGTATTGAATTGATCGAATTGGCGAATATCTTTCTGGCGCAATAATAGTCGAGTAGGGTAGTGAAAACCAGAATGCCAAGGTATTCCCATCGCCACCAGCCATAAAATACATAACCCGAAAGCAACAGCCAGGCCCAGCGTATTTTGTGGGGTAATAAAAAATACCCGGCAAATACGATTGGCAGAAATATCAGGAATGCTATCGAGTTAAAAAGCATATTGCAACTTCAATATTACAAAAAAAAGTCTGCATGGTTTTGATACCATGCAGACTTTCTATATTTATTAAGCTTTAAGCTTAGTACATTTCGATAATAAACACTACTGCAGCATTTGGTTCAGCCCATTCCTGACCAAAACCTAGCTCAGAAGGTATGATAAACTCGTAAGTTGAACCTCTTTGCATCATTGTAAGCATTTCAGGGAATACAGGCAACATGTTTGAGCTGTTTACCGGCCATTCAATCGGTGCACCTCTTTCTTTTGTATCCTGAAGGATTTTTCCTTTTGGATTTTTAATAGTAAAGTGAACATTTACTGTGTCAGTAATTGCAGGTGATGGTCCGTTACCCGGAGTAATTACTTTGTAAAGTACACCTGAAGAAGTAGATTTATAAGAAGCATCTTTTTTCTTTTCAGCCATAAATTTAGTTGAAGCATCTTTATTTTCTTTAGCTGTTTTTACACGAAGCTGAGTAATATAGTCATTGATTATTTTACCAACTGCCTCATCTTTGAAACCATAAGCGCTGTCTTTTGTCAATGCTTCTTTAATTCCTGAAGAAAAGTTGTTGTAATTGATTTCATTAAAACCCGACTCTTTAAGTTTTTTACCTATTGAAAGTCCAAGTGCATAGCTAACTGAGTCAACTCCAGTTTTCATTTTAGGCTTAGAGCCTTTTACTTCATTTTTGCATGATGCGCCAAGAATTGAAATAGCGGCGATCATAATTACGATCTTTTTCATTGATTTATTTTATAGGGCGCAAAAGTATGAATTTATTTTAAATAAAACATAACCTCAGAGTTGGTAGCACTATTTAATTTCTTGCCAGGCTGCAAAAGCAGGATATGGGGCTGTAATTTTAATGATATCTTCTTTGGCAGGATGCTTGAATTCGATAGCGCGTGCATGCAGGCAAACAGAACGGTCGCTGTTGGGTTGCTTAGCACCGTATTTAACATCGCCGACAATTGGAGATCCGCTGTGTGCAAGCTGAGCCCTTATCTGATGGAAGCGCCCCGATTGAGGAAATACTTCTAACAATGCATGACCCCTTACTTTTTTGAGGGTTTTATAAGTCAGCAGGCATTCTTTGCTGTCCGCAACTTCTTTGTCATATACCTTTGCCATATTAACACGACCGTCTTTCCTGAGGAAGTTATGCAATTCTGCTGATCCTTTTAAAGGTATTGGAGAAACTATAGCATGGTAAGTTTTTCTTACTTTATTAAGTCTGAACTGCTCATTCATACGCTCAAGACCTTTTCCTGTTTTCGCAAAAAGTACAACGCCACTTACAGGTCTGTCTATTCGGTGAATAACACCCATAAAAACATTGCCGGGCTTCGCATCGCGTTCTTTTATAAAGTTTTTCAGAATGTCCGATAAAGGCGCATCACCTGTTTCATCTCCCTGAACCAGATATCCTGAAGGTTTATTAATCACCAGAAGATGGTTGTCTTCATAAAGTATCAGTGATTTTATTGTTTTGAAATCCATCATATTATATTCACTTCAGGTTCAAGATCGATATTGTAATGTGCTTTAACAGA
>JACMRS010000071.1 GCA_014376345.1 Bacteroidia bacterium
CCCATTAGTTGCTAGAACCTCAAAAATACCGTCCTCTATTTTCAGAATTGTAATATCAAAAGTACCACCACCCAAATCATATACTGCAATTGTTTTGTGCTCTCCTTTTTCAAGTCCGATGCCATAAGCAAGACTAGCAGCAGTGGGCTCGTTAACGATTCGCAAAACATCTAAGCCAGCTAGTTTTCCTGCATCGCGAGTAGCCTGTCTCTGACTGTCATTAAAATAAGCGGGAACTGTGATAACTGCTTTTGAAACAGGAATCTCTAGCACTGCTTCAGCACGTTGTTTCAACTCTTTTAAAATTATCGAGCTAAGCTCAATTGGATTGTAAAACTTGCCAGCAGCCTCAATATTGATTAAAGTATTGCTTTCATCATCTGAAATGCGATAACTGTAATACGAAGCATGATCCGCCACATCGTTGTATGATTTTCCAAGAAGTCTTTTTACTGAATAAACAGTGCTTTCAGGCTTTTCGGTAATCATATCTCTGGCTTTTTCACCTACAAGAATATTTCCGATTTCATCAAAATGTATTACAGATGGAACCATCACATGGTCTTTTCCTAGTGCATAAGGTTTGCCGTCTGAATTTACAACAGCAATAAGGCTGTTGGTAGTGCCAAGGTCGATTCCCACAATGACACTGTCTTTTTTAACGGTGCCTTCCTGAATGTTTATGCTGATGCGGGCCATAGTGCAAAATTACACTTATATTCTGTCTAAAACAATTTAGAAAAGTTGCTTTAGCTTGAAAATGTATTTAGTCCAGATAAGCAAACCAAAACTAAAGATTCCATGTTTCTTCAATGCTTTCAGGTCTTCTTTATTCATTTTCACTTTACTTTTGAAACCCGACGCACTTAAGCCGCCATCTCGCATTTTAACAGAAAGAAAATTATTATAGACTGTTTTGATTTTATTGATTTTAATAAACCTCAGTAAAAGCTCAAAGTCGCCGGCAATTCTGTATTCAGGATCGTACAAACCAAATTTATCGTAGCAATTTTTTTTAACAAAAAATCCCGGATGGGGTGGCTGTATGCCGATTATGAACTGCCAGGTACTGAAACTTTGTGCAGAATAATATCTGAAAGGCTTTGTAAAATTTTCGTTTTTATAGATGGCTACATCGGTACACAAACCTTCAATATCTGAGTTTGTAAATTGAGAATTAACATAATTTAAAACCTGATTAGAAGCATAAAAATCATCAGCATTTAATATGCCGACAATATCTCCGGTAGCTAGTCGGATGCCTTTGTTCATAGCATCATAAAGTCCTTTGTCGGGTTCAGAAACCAAGTGTGAAATTTTGTTGCGATAAGGCTCTAAAACATTAATAGTATTGTCCTTCGAATTACCATCAACAACAATATATTCTATATCTGGATGTTCCTGAGATAACACACTTTCCACACATTGCGCAATGGTGCTTTCAGCATTATAAACAACAGTAATAATAGAAATTTTAAGGCTGTTCAATGATTCGGTCTTTTACAAACTCTGCTGCGTGTGTGCGATAAATTTTATATGGCTCCAGGTTTTTAGATGCTACACTGCCTGATAAAAGCACACTGTGAGAACCCATTTCAACGCCAGCTGTAATAATACATCTTGCTCCTATCCAGCAGCCTTCATTAAGCGTTACTGGGCCTGTTAGCAAATCAAAAGTAGGCGATTTGTAATTGTGATTGCCACAAAGAATCAGGGAACCCTGTGAGACGCAAACATTATCTCTAAAAGTTACCATTTCAAGGTTATCTATCCATACCTGCTCTCCAATCCAAACATTGTTGCCAATAGTGAGTTTCCAGGGGTATTTGATTGTAACGTGTGGCTTAATAGAAAGATTTTTACCAACTTTTGCTCCGAATAATTTGAGCAGGTAGCATTTTGGAGGGTAAAAGGGAAAGCCAGTTTTGAAAAACATAATGCTGACTACATACCAGCAAATCTGCTTCAGCATTCCAGCACCAACCTTGTAGTGGTCATTATTAAATTTTGACAGATCGACCTTTTCCGGCATGTCGCAAAATTAATGTATTTCGATATAATTCTATGAAATTATAAAC
>JACMRS010000072.1 GCA_014376345.1 Bacteroidia bacterium
ACTTTGTAGTCATTCCCATCATTGCTGTATTTACCACCTACACCGTAAGCCAGGTATGGTCCGAAGCCAAGAATTAAATGACCTTCTCCAAGTTTTGGTTTATACATAAAGGTAATTGGTAGTTCTATATATGAAAGGTTGACTTTTGTTTGGTCAATTTTTGCACCTTTTGTTTTAAAAAGTAAACCCGATTGAACATAAAAGTCTTCTGCAACCGGAATGTCCAGAGTAAAACCTGCATGGTAACGTACTACAACATGATTAGCTAATGCTGCACCTGAAATATCTTTACCATTCAGATTCTGGAAGTTAACGCCTGCTTTTAAACCGAACTTTACCTGCGCATTTGCGCTTATTGATGCTGTTGCAAGAACTGCAATTGCTATTATTGATTTGATTTTCATAATTTTATATTTATTATTATTATTGACCAGCTTCTTTATCAGCTTCAGCTTTCATTTTTTCATTAGCACTTATCAGAAATTCAACTCTTCTATTCTGAGCCTGTCCAGCAGCAGTTTCATCGCTATATTTTGGTGCAGATTCTCCAAATCCTTTAATAGTTAATCTTGAAGAAGAAATGCCATTTGATGATAAATATGAAGATACATTTGATGCTCTTTTAACAGAAAGTTTTTGATTGTAACTTTCTGAACCTTTGCTGTCTGTATGACCTTGAACTTCAATATTTGTATCAGGATATTTTTTCAAAACATCAATAACTTTATCAAGATTTGACTTTGCAGTTGCCTGAAGATCTGATTTGTCAAAAGCAAAAAGAATTTTTTCGCTAAATTCAACTACAATACCTTCTCCAACTCTTTCAATTTTTGCGTTAGGGACATTTTTTTGCATTTCTTCTGCTTGCTTGTCCATTTTCTTACCTATGATAGCACCTGTAACACCTCCAACTGCGGCACCTACAATGGCTCCAAGAGCGGTATTGCCTAATGCCCTTCCTACTACTGCTCCGGTAGCTGCGCCACCTGCTGTTCCTATTGCGGCACCTTTTTGTGTTCTGTTTAGATTTTTGCAGCAACTGAATGTGACAACAATGCTTAAAATCGTAGCGAATACTGTTTTACTATATTTCATAATTATTTGGTTTGTATAAATTTTATAGTGCAAATTTGATCTATTAACCTATGTATGGTATTACACTAGTTTGTTTTAAACTTATATTATTCACATACGGTTTATTATTTCTTTACTTTTGATTAATGAAAAAACTTGTGGTTTTAACCGGTGCAGGTATCAGTGCTGAAAGTGGAATAAAAACATTCAGAGACAGCGACGGGTTATGGGAAGGTCATGATATAATGGAAGTTGCCAGTCCTCAGGGTTGGAGAAGAAATCCTGAGTTGGTAATGGATTTCTATAATAAAAGACGGGTGCAACTCGGAACTGTTTTTCCAAATGAAGCCCATTTATGTCTGACTGCATTGGAAAAGCATTTTGAAGTAAATATTATAACCCAGAATGTAGATGATCTTCATGAGAGGGCAGGTTCACACAATATTTTACACCTTCATGGTGATTTAAAATACATGCGAAGTACAAAATTTCCTGAGCTTCGTTATGATGTAGGATACGAAGAAGTTCCCTATGGAAAATGCTGTGAAAAAGGCGCTTTATTAAGACCGGATATTGTATGGTTTGGAGAAGATGTTCCTAATATTGAACTTGCTGCTGAATTGGCATCAATTGCTGATATTTTCATAATTATAGGAACTTCACTTGAAGTCTACCCTGCCGCTGGTTTAATTCAGTATGTCTCTGAAAACTGTAAGATTTTTATAATTGATCCAGGCAGGCATGGAGAGATGCAGGGTAAAAACAGAATTGAAGTTATTAATGAAACTGCAGTTAAAGGATTACCGGTTCTAGCAGAAAGACTTAGAAAACTTTATTAAAGTTCAATTGGGGATGAAGAATCTTCAGGAAAAATTTCCGAGTCAGATTTAATTGATATATCTTCACTGTCTGCGGGATCTGCAACTTGTAAAATTGGTTCTTTTTTCTTCGAAAAAAACTTTTTCTGGAAAACAAAAATAGCAATTACTCCGGTGCTGATAGCAGCATCTGCAAAATTAAATACAGGACTAAAAAAGATAAACGGATCGCCACCTTTAAACGGGAACCATGTTGGGTAATGCCCTTCAACTATAGGAAAATAGAGCATATCTATAACCTGACCCATTAAAAATCCACCTTCATAATAATTATAACTTCTGTACCAGATGCCATAAAACATGCTGTCTATAATGTTACCGATTGCTCCCGAAAGTATCAGTGCAACACAAATGACAAAACCTGCTTTTGAATATTTTTTTATTGAGCTTTTAAGATACCAAAAGCCAAAAAAGACAGCAATAATGCGGAATACACTTAAAAATATTTTACCTGCTATGCCTCCGAATTCAAGTCCGAAAGCCATACCATTATTAAGTGTAAAATGAAAAAGAAACCAATTTCCTGCAATTACCTTTTCTGTATGTAATTCCATGTGATGGATAACCCAGTATTTTAAATACTGGTCGATAAGCAAAACCAAAAGAATAGTTAGAATAGCTATTCCCCAGTATTTTTTATAAACAGAGGGCGCGGGCCCGGAAACAGGATCCAGAGTGATATCTGTCAAAACCGGATTTTATTTGTATTGTACTAACTTGGCATCCATGCTTAAAGTGGTGTGTGGTACCGCTCTCAGCCTTTCTTTTGGTATTAACTTACCCGTTACACGGCAAATACCATAAGTTTTATTTTCAATACGGATTAACGCAGCTTCAAGGTTATTGATAAATTTTTTCTGTCTTGCAGCAAGCTGGTTCAGATTTTCTTTTTCAAATGTTGAAGCACCGTCATCAAGAGTTACATATTGGTTTGATGTGTTTCCGTCACCATTCTCGTTTGGATTTTGCAGCGACCTTTGCATTTTATTGAATTCATCTCTTGCCACATCAATTTTTTGATGGATAATTTCTTTGAATTCAATAAGTTCCTGATCGTTATATCTTGTTTTACCAGCTTCCTGATTTTTGTTAGAACCGATATTGATTGCCGGTTTTGGTGGCGCAGGTTTCAGCATTTGCTTAGCCTGATACACTTTCTCATCAGTGGTTTTTCTGGTTACTACTAATTGATTCTGAGGTGCTTTAGGTTTGCTTTTAGCTCTTGGTCTGCTTTTTTTAACCGGTGGTGAAGAAGAATCCTGTGGAACTGCCTTTTTAACCGGTAAAATAATTTTAACAGGCACTACAGTTTTAGCAGGAGTTAATATTCTTACTGTTGCTACTTTTTTTACCGGAACTATTGCTTTAGCAGGAACTGTTTTTTTAGCCGGTGCACTGTTTTTAGCTGGTGCAGCTTTCTTTGCAGGCGCAACTTTTTTAGCTATGGTTTTGGAAGGAACCGGCTTAGTTACTTTTTTTGCTGCCGGCGCAACTGCTTTTTTAGGAGCCGCTTTTTTCGCAATTATTTTTTTTGCTGCCGGTGCTGCAGTTTTTTTCGCAACAGCTTTTTTAGGAGTCGCTTTTGAAATTATAACTGTTTTTTTTGCAGGAGCAGCTTTTTTAGCCACAACCTTTTTTGGAGCAGTTTTTTTAGCCGGTGCAACTGTTTTTTTAGCTACCACCTTCTTAGGCGAAGCTTTTGAAACGGTTTTCTTTACTGGTGCAACGGGTTTTTTCGCAACAACTTTTTTAGCTGCAGCTTTAACTGGTGCATTTTTTTTAACCGGAGCCACATTTTTAGCAGCTTTTTTTGTAGCAATTATTTTTTTAGCCATTTTATTCGTTAATTTTTAGAAACAGACACCTTACAATTCATTCCTTCTAAATCAATTTCTTCCATATCCTGTTGATTATCAGTAAAATAAATGTCAGCTGCCAAAATTTCGCTGCAAATATAAGCTTTATAAGCATTCAAAGCTTCATTCACTTTTTGTTCTGCCAAAACTGATACAATTATTTTATCTGTAACATTAAAGTCTTTTTCCTTTCGGATGTTTTGAAGTCGGTTTACAAATTCTCTCGCAAGTCCTTCGTTTTTAAGCTCTTCCGTAAGATTTGCATCCAAAGCAACAGTTAATGTATTGTTAGTTGCAACCAGCCAGCCGGGAATATCCATAAAGCTAATTTCAACATCTTCAAGTAAAAGTTCAAAGTCACTGCCATTCAGCTGAATGTTCAAATTACCGAGCTGTTCGATATGTCTGATTTGCTCCTGATTAAATGTTGAAACAATATCAGAAAGCGCTTTCATGGATGCTCCGGCTTTTTTACCTAAAGTTTTAAAATTTGGCTTTATTTTTTTAACCAGAACATTGTTTTGTGAGTCAAGATACTCAAGCTCTTTTATATTTAATTCTGAAAGAATCAGATGCTCAACATGTTTCAACTGTTCTTCAAACGTTTTATTAAGTACCGGAACCATTATTTTTTGTAATGGCTGTCTTACTTTAATACTGTGTTTTTTGCGAAGACTTAAAACAAGGCTCACCAAATCCTGCGCAATCTGCATGGTTTGCTCCAGATTAATGTCAATTGAATTTTTTTCTACAGTTGGAAAATTTGTTAAATGAACACTTTCTTTTTTCCATGATCCGGTTTTTTCACCTTCAGTAAGACTCTGATAAAGCCAGTCGGAAAAGAAAGGTGCTACAGGACTCATTAACTGAGAAATAGTTTTAAGACACTCATAAAGCGTTTCATAAGCTGCTTTTTTATCAGAACTCATTTCACCTTTCCAGAAACGTCTTCTGGATAAACGAACGTACCAGTTACTTAAATGACTGTCTGTAAACTCTTCAATTGCTCTGGAAGCTTTTGTAGGGTCATAATCATTAAAACTGTCTGTAACCTCTGAAATAAGACTGTTTAGCTTTGAAATGATCCATTTATCCAGTTCGCTTCTTGTTGAAATATCAGAAATATTTTCCGGATCGAGTTCGAAATTGTCAATATTTGCATAAAGAGCAAAAAATGAATAGGTGTTTGCCAGCGTTCCAAAAAATTTCCTTTGAACCTCTGCAACACCATCCAGATCAAATTTAAGATTGTCCCATGGTGAGGCGTTGCTTAACATATACCAGCGCACAGCATCTGCTCCGAATTTATCAATTGTGATAAATGGATCAATTGTATTTCCCAGGCGCTTGCTCATTTTATTGCCATTCTTGTCTAAAACAAGCCCGTTAGCAAGTACATTTTTATAAGCAACACTGTCAAACAACATTACTGCAATTGCATGTAAAGTGAAAAACCAACCTCGCGTCTGGTCAACACCTTCAGCTATAAAATCTGCAGGAAAAGTTTTGTTCCAGCTGTCTTTATTTTTTAATCCCCACTGGGCGTAAGGCATTGCACCACTGTCAAACCACACATCTATCAGATCGGCTTCACGTTTCATCGGTTTGCCCGATTTTGAAATCAGTATAATTCCATCTACATAAGGTTTGTGCAGATCAATTTCGACATCGGTATTGATGTCTTGTTTAATTCCTGCTGCTTCAGCTTTAGTTATTTCCGCCTTCAATTCTTCAATAGAACCGATACAGATTTCTTCTGTTCCGTCATCAGTTCTCCAAATAGGTAAAGGTGTTCCCCAGTACCTCGATCTGGAAAGGTTCCAGTCGACAAGGTTCTCAAGCCAGTTGCCAAATCTTCCTTCACCAGTACTTTTTGGTTTCCAGTTGATGGTTTTATTAAGTTCAACCATCCGCTCTTTTACAGCAGTAGTTTTAATAAACCAGCTTTCCAAAGGATAATATAAAATAGGTTTATCGGTTCGCCAGCAATGAGGGTAAGTATGCTCATATTTTTCAACCTTAAAAGCTTTATTTTCTTCTTTAAGTCTTATTGAAATTAGAACGTCAGTGCTTTTATAATCGGGCGCTGATTCATCTGCATTGTTATAATTTTTAACATATAAACCTGCATAATCACCTGTTCCTTCAATAAATCTGCCTTGTTTATCTACCAAAGTCAGTGCGCCAATTCCGTTTTGCTTAGAAACCCTGAAATCATCTGCCCCAAAACTAGGTGCAATATGCACAATGCCTGTTCCGTCTTCTGTGGTAACAAAATCACCTGTAACTACCTTAAAAGCATCACCTTCAATCAACTCTTTTTTATTTGAGTTGAACGGCATTAATTGCTCATAACGCAAATCCGCCAGATTTGAACCTTTTATCTCTTTTAATATTTTAAAAGGAATCAGTTTATCACCTTCTTTATAATCTTCCAGGCTAATTTCAGAGGCCTTTTCATTAAAATATTTTGAAAAAAGCTCTTTTGCAAGAATTACAATTACCGGTTTAAAAGTGTACTGGTTAAAAGTTTCAACAGCTATATAAGTAATGTTTTTTCCTACTGCCAGGGCAGTGTTTGAAGGCAGTGTCCAGGGTGTGGTGGTCCAGGCAATAAAAAATGCATCCTTTTCAGATTCCGGCAGTAGATTTTGTTGCGCTTCCTGCGTAAGCCTGAATTGGGCAACAACAGTTGTATCCCGCACCATTTTATAAGTGTCGGGTTGGTTTAATTCATGACTGCTTAATCCGGTACCTGCTGCCGGTGAGTATGGCTGAATTGTATAACCTTTGTAAAGAAAATCTTTTTTGTAAAGCTCTTTTAATAGATACCAGAGTGTTTCAATATAATCATTTTCATAAGTTACATAAGGATTGTTAAGATCAACCCAGTAACCAATTCGTTCGGTAAGATTATCCCAGGTATCTTTAAATTTCATTACATCGGTACGGCATTCTTTGTTGTAATCTTCAACGCTGATACTTTTGCCGATATCTTCTTTTGTAATTCCCAGTCTTTTTTCAACCTGAAGTTCAATTGGTAAACCATGGGTATCCCAACCGCCTTTTCTTTCAACTCTGAATCCCTGTAAGGTTTTAAATCTGCAAAAAACGTCTTTTATCGCTCTGCTCATCACATGGTGAATACCAGGCATTCCGTTTGCACTTGGTGGTCCCTCATAAAATACAAATGGGTTGTTTTCAGGACGGTTTTCAATGCTTTTATTGAAAATATCACGCTGTTTCCATTCCTGAAGTATTGTTTCTTCGAGAGCCGGCCAGTTGATATTTTTCTGTGTTCTGTACATGCTTAATAGTGTAAAAAGGTGCAAAGATACTCATTTGCATTTATCAAATTGTAAATGCAAAATGGTTAGAAAAGTAAAAGTTGGAAAGAAATTACTTCTTCCTGAAGAAGATATTAATTGGAACTCCTTTAAAGTTAAAGAATTCCCTTAATTTGTTTTCAAGAAAACGTTTGTAAGGATCCTGAACATATTGAGGAAGGTTGCAGAAAAATGCAAAACATACTGAATTTGCCTTAAGCTGCTGAACATACTTAATATGAACTGATTTTCCTTTAAGCATTGGTGGCGGATAATTTTCTATCAACGGCAACATCAATGTATTGATTTTTGAGGTTGAAATACGGGTAGTAAGGTTATCATAAACCTCCATAATCGCTTCAACTGCCGCAAATATTCTCTGTTTTGTCAAAGCAGAAATGAAAAGAATGGGAACATCTACAAAAGGAGCAATTGTCTTTTTAATTTCTGCTGTATATTTAGTTACCGAATTGCTGTCTTTTCCTTCAACAAGGTCCCATTTGTTAACCAGAATTACTAAACCTTTACCGTTTCTGTGTGCCAAGTAAAATAAGTTCAGATCCTGAGATTCAAGACCCAATGTAGCATCAATCATTACTACACAGACATTACACTGTTCAATTGCAGTAATTGAGCGCATAACTGAATAAAATTCAATGTTTTCATGCACCTTTGATTTTTTTCTGATACCAGCTGTATCAACTAGTAACATGTCTTTGCCAAAAGCAGTGTATCTTGTGTGAATGGTATCACGTGTAGTGCCTGCAATGTCAGTAACTATATTTCTGTCTCTGCCCAAAAGTGCATTTACAAAAGAAGATTTTCCTACATTCGGTCTTCCAACAACTGCTATTTTCGGTAAATTTTCTTCGTCATCCTCATTCGGCTCGTCACCTAAAAGTTCGGTTACTTTATCAAGTAAATCACCAGTTCCGCTGCCGGTAGCAGAGGAAACGGTAAATAAATCATCAAACCCAAACTGATAAAAAACTGCCGCATCATTTATCTGATTGTGGTTGTCCACTTTATTTACAACTACGATAACAGGTTTTTTGCTTTTTCTTAGAATATTAGCAAACTGACTGTCAAGATCAGTGATGTCAGTGTAAACATCCACCATAAACAGCAAAACCGCCGCTTCTTCAACTGCTATTTTAACCTGATCGCGAATTGCTGCTTCAAAAACATCTGAACTGCCAGTTACATAACCGCCGGTATCAATCACTGTAAATGATTTTCCCAACCACTCACAAATGCCATAATGACGGTCGCGGGTTACGCCACTGAAATCGTCTACAATAGCTTTTCTAAAACCTGTAAACCTGTTAAAAAGTGTTGATTTGCCCACATTTGGGCGCCCGACTATTGCTACTATACGCGACATTGTTATTTATTAATATACCCGAATTTCTGGAGCTTACGGTCATCCTTGCGCCAGTTTTCCTCTACTTTTACTTTCAGGTCGAGGAATACTTTTTTCTGTAAAAACAGTTCTATATCTTTTCTGGCTGTGGTGCCGATTCTTTTGATTCCTTCGCCTAGTTTTCCAATTACAATACCTTTCTGCGACTGTCTTTCAACGATTATGTTAGCATAGATTTTGTCTAGTTTAACACCTTCTTCATAAGCTATAATTACAACTTCAGTTGAGTATGGAATTTCTTTGTCGTAAAGATCAAAAATTACCCCACGGATGATTTCTGTAATGAAAAATCTCTCCGGTCTGTCTGTAAGCTGATCTTTTGGATAATAAGGTTCATGTTCAGGAATGAATTGAAGCATCAGCTTTAAAAGTCCGTCAACATTGAAACCGCTAATTGCTGATATTGGCAGTATTTCGCTGAAAGGAATAATATCTTTCCACTTTTCAATACTGTCGCTCACTTCTTTCTGATTAGAAAGATCCATTTTATTAAGAACTAGTATTACAGGACATTTAGCCTGTTTAAGTTTTTCAAGATGGTGTGGTTCCGGACCTTCATCAGCCACATCAGCAACAAAAAGAATGACATCAGCATCGTTAACACTGTCGTTGACAATATCCATCATGCCTTCGTGAAGTTTGTATGCAGGTTCAATTATACCTGGCGTATCCGAGAACACAATTTGATACTCATCAGTATTTATTATGCCGAAAATACGATGTCTTGTAGTTGATGCTTTAGGTGTTACTACCGAAAGCCTTTCTCCCACAAGCTTGTTAGACAAAGTTGATTTACCAACGTTTGGTTTACCTATAATGCTTACAAATCCTGCTTTATGCGCCATTTTTACCGGCTGCAAAGGTAGTCAAATTAATGCAATTAATGATTGTATCTTAAATAGGTGATGGTAAGATTCAATTCAGGCTCATTTAAAATTTCTTTGTCTCTTGGCCTCAAATGTAGTAACTGCCGCAGCTACAGATACATTCATGCTGTCAATTTTTCCAAGCATTGGTATTTTGATATTTTTATCTGCAATATCCAACCATGTTTTGCTGATTCCTGTTGATTCGGTGCCCATTACAATCGCACATGGCACTGTAAAATCAGTTTCATGGTACCATTCGGCACTTTCCAGGTAAGTTGCAAATATTTTAATTTTATTAGTTTTCAAGAAAGAAATAGCTTCTGAAGAAGAAGCAGTGAAAACTTGTGTCGTAAATACTGTTCCCAAACTAGCCCTGATAACATTTGGATTGTACAAATCTGTCAGTGCATCACATAAAATTACCGCATCAGCTTTAGCAGCATCAGCAGTTCTGATAATTGCACCGAGATTCCCGGGTTTTTCAACTGATTCTAATATAATAATTAGTGGATTTGGAGACAGTTTTAAATCGTTTAATTTTTTCTCATTACTCTTGCAAACCAGTATAATACCACCTGTAGTTTCTCTATAACTGACATTATTAAATAGGTTATCAGTCAATAAAATAGCCTCTACATTATTAATGTCTGAAAAAGATTTGATATTCAGAGCTTTCAACACATTTTCTGTACTGATTATTTCTTCACTAAAGAAGATCTGAACTGGTTTTATGCCTCCTGCAATTGCCATCTCAATTTCTTTAATTCCTTCTACAAGAAAAAGTCCCGTTTTCTTTCTTTCTCTTGGTTTTAACAAGGAAAGTAATTGCTTGTATTTCGGGTTTGCAGAACTACTGATTGTCAGCATGGCGCAAAAGTACAACCATTAAGCTTAAATATGTAACTTTGCCGAATGGAACTTGTATCCCCGGAACATTGGAAAGATTATGAACTTATTGACAGCGGAAATTTTGAAAAGCTGGAACGTTTTGGAGCTTATACTCTGATCCGTCCCGAGCCTCAGGCATTATGGAACAGAGTCATGAAAGAGGAAGAATGGAACAGGCTTGCCGATGCAAAGTTTGTTAGAGATACTTCTAAAAAGAATAACCGGGATACAAATAGTGAACAAGGTGGCTGGAGTTTTAAAGCAAAATTGCCTGCAAGCTGGAATATAAAATACAACCATGCCGGTTTGAACATTAAATTCAAGTTGCAATGGACAAGTTTTGGTCATATTGGCGTGTTTCCGGAGCAAGCTTCAAACTGGGATTTTATTTATGATTCAATCAATAAAATAAAAACAACAATTGCTGAACCAAAGGTTCTTAACATGTTTGCTTATACCGGTGGCGCGAGTTTAGCCGCCAAAGCTGCAGGTGCTGATGTTACACATGTGGATGCTGTCAGAAATGTAGTGACCTGGGCCAATGACAACATGCAACTTAGTGGCTTGAACAATATCAGATGGCTTGTAGAAGATGCCTTAAAATTTGCCAGAAGAGAAGCTAAAAGAGGGAAGTTTTATGAAGGTATCATTCTCGATCCTCCTGCTTACGGGCGCGGACCGGAAGGAGAGAAGTGGGTATTGGAAGAGCAACTCAGCGAGTTGATGCAAAGTTGTGCAGCTATTCTGGCTAAAAATGGCTTTCTGATTCTGAATCTTTATAGCATGGGATTATCATCACTCGTAGCAAATAATCTTATCAGATCATTTTTCCCGGGTGCTGTTACCAGTTTTGGCGAAAGTTTTATTTTATCTAAAAGTGGACAGCAACTGCCTTTGGGTGTTTATGTGAGGATTGAGCCGAAATTGTAAAGGTTTCTGATTACTGTCAATTTGGTAAAAGTTGATTTATCTTCTCAATTAATTTTGTAACAATATCTATATTTTCTTTTTTTGAACCTTTAATATTTTTAAGCAGTCGATTCTCAAGGTTACGGACAGCTCTTGTCTCGAATTTTTCATTTGAAATTTGAATTTCAGAGTAGATACATTTTGCCCAGTTATTTAAATCCTGATCGTTTAAATATGGTGCATTATTAAAATTCACAGCAAATTTTTCGGTATTTTCCGTTACAAATTTTAAGGCTGTTAATCCTGCACCTTCAGAATAAAATTCGTCAGAACTACTTAGTGATTTTGTAAAAACTATGAAGAAAAAAAGATCATTAGCAGTATCTTTTTTAAATAACTTTTTAGGAAGTGAAAGCAAGTTTTTATAATCAATCGTGGTAAGTTTCCCCTGCCGGTAGATTTCTTTATAATAGGGATCAATTGCAGTGTCTGCAAGGTTTTTATTTAATTTTTGCTGATTAGCTGATACCGTAATTTCATTTTTTGATTCAATTTTCGCAGAATTAATATAGATATTCTTTAATGTTGAATCTGCCACAATTGAAGAATTTTCACTTGAATTCCGGCCACAGGAATAGAGAAATAATACCCATCCTGTTTTTAAAATAGATTTCATTGAAAATACCATATTTTAAAACGTTTAATGATAACTAATCTACTTTAGATCACATTAAGCAACTGCTCTTTTATTTTTTCAAGACTTTCTTTCATGCCAACTACAGCTTGCTGTATTGGAAAATGATTGGCTTTTGATCCGATTGTGTTTATTTCACGACCCATTTCCTGTGAAATAAAATTCAGTTTTTTGCCATTAGGTTCGTTTGAAAGGGCCGTTCTGAAGAATTCAATATGGTTTTCAAGTCTGTGTTTTTCTTCACCAATATCAAATTTTTCAAGATAATAAATCATCTCCTGCTCAAAGCGGTTAGTGTCTATTTTCTGCTCATTTACAGTTTCTTTAAGTGCAGTAAATATTCTATTTCTTAATTGTTCTTTTCTTTTAGGTTCTTCTATTGCAACAACAGCTAATCCTTGTTCTACTTCATTTGTACAATCAGCCAGATATTTGCTCAGTTTATTGCCTTCAGCAATTCTAAAAGCATCATAATTCAGGTAAGCTTTTTCTATTACTTCCATTATAAAACCCCATTCCTTTTCATCACCACTTTCTTCGCCTTGCTTTAAAACTTCAGGAAAACTTAGTATTCTTTCTAAATGGTTGTCACTTTTTAACCCCAATGCATTTGAAATCTCATCAAGCTTTTCTTTATATGATTGCGCTAGCGGAATGTTAACCTGCATCATAGAAATATCAGCACCCGCTGATTTCTTTTCAACAATCACATTAATCTGTACTGTTCCTCTGCTGATTCTCAAAGATAGTGCCTGACGCAGTTCTGTTTCCTTGTCTTTAAAACTACGTGGCAACCTGATATTAAGTTCCAGAAATTTATTGTTTACAGATTTTATCTCTGCTTTTACGCTTAAATTATCGTTTTCTGCTTCAGCATTGCCAAAGCCTGTCATTGATCTTATTTCCATTATGCTGTTATTTTAGGATGGGATTTCTTACTATAAGTGCTGCAAAATACACCTGCAAAGATGATAACTGCAGCTAAAACTTTCTGAACAGTGAGGTCATTTCTTCCTAACAGCATCGAAATTAACGCTGTAAACAAAGGTTGAAGATAAATATATGTGCCAACGGTTGATGATCCGATTTTAATCACTGCCCAAGCTGTTAAAAGATATGCAAGGAAAGTAGTACAAAGTACTATAAATACTATTTTGAAGATAATATCCTGAGGCATTGTTGTAAAATCTGCAGAAATAAGTTCACGAAAACCAAATGGCAATACCATCACTAATCCGATTAAAAAGGTCCATTTTGAAACAGTAAGTGTGTTGTATTTTCCAAGAAGCCTTTTTACCAAAACAAGATAAAGCGCGTAGGAAGTTGCATTTAA
>JACMRS010000073.1 GCA_014376345.1 Bacteroidia bacterium
TACAAAGGCAATTATTCTTACTATATCGAAAAGAAAGCTGAAAGAGAAATGGCTCAGTCTTCGGAAATAGACAAAGCTAAAAACCTTTACCGTCGAGAACTTGAATGGGTAAGGCGCATGCCAAAAGCCAGAGGAACAAAGTCTAAATCAAGACTCGATGCTTTTGATGAAGTTAAAGATAAAGCATTAACACGCACCAATACTGACAAGCTTCAGCTTTCTGTTAAAATGACCAGACTTGGTGGGAAAATCCTTGAACTGATTAATCTAAAAAAATCTTACGGTGACAAAACCATCTTGAAACCATTTTCTTATGTTTTTAAAAAGGGAGAAAAAGTTGGTGTAATCGGTAAAAATGGTGTTGGCAAAAGTACATTCCTGAATATGGTGCTTGGTTTAGAGCAACCTGATACCGGAAAAATAACAACCGGAGAAACCATTGTTTTTGGATATTATTCTCAGGCAGGAATGGTGCTGAAAGAAGATAAACGTGTCATTGAACTGATGCGTGATTTTGGTGATTATATTCCAATGGCTGATGGAAGCATGTTAACAGCTTCACAGTTACTCACCAGGTTTATGTTTCCACCTGAAGCGCAATATGGCTTTGTGAGCAAACTAAGCGGAGGCGAGCGCAGAAGACTTTATCTGATGACTCTTTTAATTACGAATCCAAACTTTCTTGTGCTCGACGAGCCAACAAATGATCTTGATATTGTAACTCTTGGAATTCTTGAAGATTTTCTGGCTGATTTTCCGGGTTGCGTATTAATTGTTACGCATGACAGGTACTTTATGGACAGATTGGTAGACCATCTTTTTGTGTTTGAAGGTGATGGTGCTGTAAGAGATTTTCCGGGTAATTACAGTGATTACCGCGAAAGTGAATTTTACGGTGTTTCTTCTTCGGAAAAAGAAAAACCACAACAGATTGCAGAAGAAATTAAATCAACGCCTGTAACATCATCCGATACTTCAAAAAAGAAACTTTCTTACAAAGAAAAGTCTGAATACGAATCACTTGAAAAAGAAATTGCAGAACTTGAATTGAAGAAAACAGAAACTGCAAATAAAATGAATTCAGGAGCAGTAGGCCATACTGAACTTGCAAAACTTGCAGAAGAATTTAAATTGTTATCTGCACAATTAGATGAAAAATCATTGCGTTGGCTCGAGTTAAGTGAGTTGGTTTAAAATTTAATATTATTTGTCAGGCTGTCACTAATAATATGACAACCATGGTTGTCAAATACTAAATTTGCAAACAATACAGTATGAGTGTTTTAGATCAGCTTAAAGTAATTATCAGTACTCTTCCTGATCAGCCGGGAGTTTATAAATACTTCGATGACGAGGCTAAAATCATTTATGTAGGGAAAGCTAAAAGCCTGAAAAAAAGGGTCGCGTCTTACTTTATTAAAACTCATGATAACCGTAAAACCGCTGTTCTTGTTTCACGGATCAGAAATATTGAATATACAGTTGTAGATACCGAATATGATGCACTGCTTCTTGAAAACAGCCTGATAAAAGAATTTCAACCCAAGTTTAATATTGCTCTGAAAGATGATAAATCATATCCTCTTATCAGAATAACTGCTGATCGTTTTCCGAAGGTTTATGCCATGCGAAATCCTGTTAAAGATGGCAGTGAATATTTCGGCCCGTACAGTTCTTTAAAACTGATGTATGTTGTGCTGGATCTGGCTAAAAAACTTTACCCTACACGAAGCTGTAATCTCAATCTGAGTCAGTCTAATATTGAAGCAGGCAAGTTTAAAGTGTGTCTTGAATATCAGATTGGAAATTGTAACGGACCTTGCCAGTATTTTCAATCTGAAACAGATTACATGGAAAGTATTGCGCAGATAAAACATATTCTTAAAGGTAATCTTTCTGAAGTAAAACGGCATCTTAAATCAGAAATGACTTTAGCTGTAGAAAAACTTGCTTTCGAAGAAGCTCAGCAGTATAAAGAAAAACTGGACATGGTAGAAAAGTATCAGTCTCGCTCAACTATTGTTAGCCATAGTATTAACAATGTTGATGTTTTTGGTATCATCAGTACAGAAAAGGCCGCGTATATTAATTACCTCAGAGTGGCTAATGGCATAATAATCAGAGCTCAGAATATAGAATACAGAAAAAAACTTGACGAGTCTGATGAAGAATTACTGATGCTTGGTATAGCTGAAATAAAAAGTACAGTTGACAGCGATTCTGAGGAGATAATTTTACCATTTCATTTAGATCTTGGAAAAGAATTCAAGATTACTATACCATCCTCCGGAGACAAAAAAAAACTACTGGATTTATCAGTAAAAAATGCGGTGTTTCTTAAAAACGAAAAAGTACTTCAGTCTGAGAAGCTTGACCCATCCTTAAAAACTGACCGCATTATGGAAACCATGATGAAGGATTTGCACCTTAAAGTGTATCCAAGGCACATAGAATGTTTTGATAATTCTAATATTCAGGGAACCAATCCTGTTTCGGCGTGTGTGGTTTTTAAAAATGGTAAAGCAAGCAAAAATGATTACAGACATTTTAATGTGAAAACTGTTGTCGGGCCAGACGATTTTGCAACAATGCATGAAGTTATAACCAGAAGGTATAGCAGGCTTGTAAATGAAGCACAGCCACTTCCGGATCTGATAGTTGTTGATGGAGGAAAGGGTCAGTTAAGCTCAGCTGTTGATGCTCTAAAATCTCTGGATCTTTATGGCAAAATTCCAATTATAGGTATTGCAAAACGACTTGAAGAACTGTATTATCCTGAAGATCCTATTCCACTTTATCTTGATAAAAAATCAGAAACTCTCAGAATTATTCAGCAAATGCGGGATGAAGCCCATCGGTTTGGAATTACCCATCACAGAAACCGAAGGAGTAAAGGCTTTACAGTTACTGAACTTGAAGAGGTAGCTGGAGTAGGAGAGAAGAGTGCAGCGTCTTTACTGCAAAAATTCAAGTCTGTAAAAAAAATAAAAGGAGCTACATTAGATGAGTTGAAATCGGTATTAAATGGAAAGCAATCACAAGCGGTTTATGATCATTTTCATCCTGTTGTCTGATCATTATTTAGTGGAAAATTCAGTAATATATTTAACTCAATTTAATTTAGGTTTGCAAAAATAAATTCAAGTCGTGCCATCACCTAATCCCATTCTCGTTAATAGCTTTCGTGGCTCTGTTTTAGAAAGCTACCACCGAGGTGTAGTCTGCGTTGTAGACTCTGATAACAATATTATTTATTCTGAAGGCGACGTCACTCAGGTTTGTTTTCCCCGTTCTGCAATGAAAATGTTTCAACAAATTCCGTTGCTGACAAGCGGGGCATTTGAAGAACTTGGTATTACTGAAGAAGAAGTAGCAATTTTCTGTGGCTCACATAATGGTGAAACAATCCACCGTGCAGTGGCTGAAAAGGTACTGCACCGCGCTGGTTTAACGCAAGATGCATTGTGTTGCGGACCTCAAGCGCCTACCTTAAAAGAAGATGTTGCGGAAATGTACAGAGCTGGAGGTGTTCCTCAAAGAATACATAATAACTGCTCGGGTAAGCATGCAGGATTTTTGTTATATTGTCATTATAAAGGCTACAGTATTGATGATTATTTCAGTCCGGAACATCCAATGCAAAAGGAAATTAAAACAGTGTGTTCGCAATTTTACGAATATCCTGAAAGTAGCATGGAGACAGCGATAGATGGTTGCACTACGCCGATTTATTCAATACCTGTATTTAATCAGGCTGTTGGATATAAAAATCTGGTTCATCCTGTAAATTTTGATGAATCGACACAAAAAGCCTGCGACATTATTGTGAGGTCAGTTGCTAAATATCCTTATTTACTTGCAGGGAAAAAACGTTATTGCACAGACCTGATGCAAGTGGCCGGTGACAGATTGATTGGAAAAACCGGGGCAGATGGCGTGTATTGCATCGGTTTAAGAAATAAGGCAATTGGCATTTGCATAAAAATAGATGATGGCCGAATGGGTCCACAGTATATTGTTGCAGAAAAGCTTTTAGAAAACTCCGGAATTATTAATCAGGATGAAGTAGGTACATTGGCACAATACTCTTGCGAAACACAAAGAAACTGGGGAGGCGTAGCTATTGGTACGCTTGAGGTTGATAAAGGTGTTGCTTTGAAGTTTTGAGGATGTGATAAATATTCAAACAAATTTTTTTCAATAAATTTGGTTGGTAATAAGTTGAAAATTTAAAACGCAATATACAGATTAATAATTTTTATATAATTTTTGAATATTAATTTGAAAAAAGTATAATCTAAAAGTCTGGTTAAAAAGTTTTTTATTTATTCGGGACGATAGTAAATTGATGATATATTATGGAAAAATATATCCAGATTCTAAATTTTTTACCAACCTGCAGCAATAACTTCAATCTGATGCAGATAATCGTATTGAATGTCTTCATGAAGTTTTGACAAAATGGTTTCAGTTTTCTTTATCTGTTGCCCGTACAATTTATAAAGCGCAACATTGTTTTTGTACTTCAAAAGAATCGGTTTTAGGCGGGTACAGAAATAAATAATCAGTTCGAGTTGAGTAGAAGGCTGACCTGAAAATTTTATATGCTTATTAACGATTCTCAATATTTTCCTGATCTGCTTTAGTAGCGTATAGCTTTTCCCATAAGCAAGAACATCAAACTGCTCATCTATAAATTGCTGAACGCTTGTAATGTATGTTGTTTCATCATTGCTTTCAAACAGAAGATAAGACAACAGTTCCTTGTTTTCTTTTTTATACTTCGCAAGTCTAAGGCACAAAGCTTCAACCTCATGAACCTCTTTTTTGGCCAAAGCTTTTTTTATTTCACTTATAGAACGGGATTCCATTGATTACGCGCAAATGTATCGAATTTTATGAAATTATAACATTTATTTATTGCAATAAATTTGTAAGATTTGCTGTTTATCTTTGTAAGTGATTTATAAATGACATTCAAATTTAACCTAGTAACCTTTTTGGTTGTCACTGCATTTGTTTTTCAAACAGATCTTTTATTCGCTCAAAATAATAGTTTTCGTGGGCCAGGAATATTGAGACGTTCAAATGTTAAAATACTTGCACAGAACCTCTCTAAAAACAGGAGTAGTGACAGTGAAAAAATTTATGCTTTCCATTATTGGATAACCCACCATATCCGTTATGATGTCAAAAAATATCTCAAAGGTGATTTAAAAACGGTTTCTACCAAAAAAATTATGAGAAGAAGACGTGCAATCTGCACAGGATATTCTCAGTTGTTCAATGGTTTATGTGCTGAAGCAGGTATAAAAAGCGTGACGGTTGGAGGCTATACTAAAAATATCAATGTTGATATTTGTGATTCATTTTATTTGGAAGACCATGCATGGAATGCTGTTTATTATAATGATGAATGGCGTTTAATAGACAATACATGGGATGCAGGGTATGTAAAATATTACAAGCGTACTTTCAGAGGAAGTGTTAAATTAATAATTACATTAGGAAGTCGGACTATTTATCGATACAAACCACATTTTAAATTCTATCCAACAAAGTATTTCTACAACCGTTCAGGAACTTTTTTCATGTATGATCATTTTGCAGGAAATGAAATCTGGCAATTGTGTCCTGGAAATATTAGAATAGATTCTTTTAAGCATGATAGCAGCTATTATTACAAGTCTAAAAGGTACTCTGATGTTTTTGGAAAAAATGGATCCGATGCTGAAAGAAACTTTTACTTTGAATCTTCTGATACTGACAGATTAATTTTAGATGGTTTTTCTAAACTAAAGTTAAATCAAAAAAATCATCAGGCAATATCAGTATCTTACCTCATGCTTGCAGCGCGGTTTTTTAATAATATTGATAAAAATTCGTTGGATACAACTATTGTTTTCCCTCAGATTGATTCTGTTTTATACAATTTAAATTTTGGTTTGTCCGAAACAATAATCAATAATAAATTGCTTTCCATTCAAACTGGTATTCTTAAAGAAAATGTAGCAGAGAAAAATAAGATGCATACAATTTTTAATTCCACACTGATGAAACACAGTCGAAAAATTAAAAATGAAAGTATAAAGGGGTATAAATTTTCAAGAAAATTTAAATTGTTAAGTAATGCATCCAAACGTAAAGACAATGCAATTATAAGGTCTGTAAAAAGCAATACAAATATTTATAAAAGCCATGCTGCAAAACAAACTAAAGTTAATGATTCAATAAAAGCAGAAATTACATTAAACATTAATGACAGTTTAATCAGGTTGTTTAAAATTGAATGTCAGAATTTAAAAGATTCAGCGAATGTTTTTTTAGCAAATTCTATTATGCTGATTTCGAAAGCGAAACAGCTTGAATATTCTAAAAGTAATTATTCTTTTGGTGGAAATGCAATAAGAATTTATGGGTATGATGATTTTGATAGTTATAATAAATGGTTGAATTCAAATAAAAAACAAATTATATTATATAAGAAAAGTAATAAAAAATTGAATGAAACTACAATATTAACAATTAAAAATTTGATAGAAGAAAGAAAATTCAAATGCACTTTCAAGCCTTTCAGTTTTCGGCAAAGATCATTGGTGAATGCTAACAGAAAAATACAGCGAAGTTTAATAAAGCTAAATGAGAAAGCTTTAAAACTTAAACTAAAAGTACTTGAAAAGGCCAAACTATAGGCTTAAAGTAACTTTTAAAATTATTAATATAAATTCTGAATTAATCAACGTCTTACTTTATCTTTGCAATCCTTTTAAACTACCTCAAAAATCATCATGGTTACACTTAGCGACGAAGAAATTGCATTAAAGCTTGTTGTTTCAGGCCAAAAAGACTGGACTTTAACGGAGGGTTATCTCTGTAGAACTTTTACTTTTAAAGACTTTAGTGCAGCATTCGGCTTTATGGGCAGAGTAGCTAAAGCTGCAGAATCTATGGACCATCATCCTGAATGGTGCAATAATTATAATAAAGTTACTGTAAAGTTGAGAACGCATGATGCCAACGGTATTACTGAAAATGACCTGAAGCTAGCCGAAGAAATGGATTTGGCTTTTGATGGGAAAAGATAAATAATTAGCATTATTTAAGATTTTGGATTTGTGTTTTTTTTAGTGATGTGAGGAAATGCATTTGAAATAGATGCACAATGAAATGCGTCTAAAAAAGTTATTATAAAATAAATATGCAATTGAAACCACTTCATAATTAATAATTTATAACTTTTAACATCACAAATCATAGATCACAGATCTCAAAACTCAAATCTCAAATCAAAAATCTCAAATCCGAAAAATCATAAATCACAAATCAAAAATCCTAAATCAGTTTTCCAGCCTGCTTATTCTTTCAAGAAGTTCATCAATAGCAGCAATCGATTTTTTGCTTCCTGGTTTTGCTTTTGAAATTGTTTTGCTGTAAATCAATGCAGAATTACCGGTTTTTAAATCCAGTAATACACACCTGAAAAAATACGACTTTTCAACATTTAAAATATACGCATTTGCAAGGTAGCCATAGTCTTTAGCAGACTTTTCAATATACTGACCCGAATATAAATTCATTCCCATATTTCCCACACTCAATCTTTCTCCAAGCCAGATAATCAGTGATTGATATTCATTAAATAATTCAGTTGAAGCAGAATCTGTTTCATACCCTCCGGATACCTTTAGCTGAATTCCTTTTTCAATACATTTTTGCCTGAATGTATTAATTATCATTTGCTCTGATTCAACCTCAACCAAAGGCGTTATTTTAGGATTTCTTGACAACACATTTCTATAATAAGTCATGTTGCCTGAAGTGGTTTTTACAGAGTTTCTCTGAACTGCACTATACATTGGTTTTAATAGAATAAATTTTTTGATCCCCAATGATTCCCCATATTTTTCTATGTACTTTTTTCTTATATCAGATTTAGAAATATAGTCAGGATCCTTTCTTTCTTCAATCATTTTATTCTTCTGATTTATGTAATATAAAAATGTATTTTGCAAAAGAGTATCACCAAGCATTCCTGCAAAAGCATTTAAATAATATTTATCCTCTACTCCTGTTACATTCGAATTTTTTTTCTGCTTTTTAATTTTAGAAACCTTACCTGTTACGGCTACTGTATCGTTTGAATTTTCCGGAACATCATTGAAATTTTTCAACGTAAGGTTCTGTCTTACCATTTCATAAACAGCGCTTTTGAATCGGATCAGAAAAAATGAATCATTGTATTTTTTGTATTTTTGATAAAGATCTGTAGCACATAATACTGCAATCTCTTTAGCAGGAATTTTTGCTATTAGCTGATAAACTGATTGTGATTCACCTTCAATACTTTCCCATGCCTTATAGCTTTTATAATTGTCATCTTCATAATATTTTTGTTTTGAAAGAGCATAAAGTGCAGCACTGATAATTTTATCGCTGTATAAACTTTTTCCATAAATTTTTTCTAATAAATAGCCGTCGTAAAGTGCATCTGTAAGATTGCTTTTTTGGATATTAACACTTGCAATCTCATATCTTGCAATTTTAACAATAAGATCAAATTCAGAATGGGACAAAATAAAATCTTTACCTTCTTTTTGTTTGCCGGCTTTCAATAAAAGCTGAATAGCACTTCGTCTCGAGCGGATATTAGGATGCGAACTCAATGAATCCGGAGCATCTTCTTCTGCCGAAATTTCATTTACTTTTCCCGGGAAATAGGTGCCGGGAAGTTCATAGCCGTTATCCATGTTGAAATAACCTGAATCGAATGGTATCTCATCATAAGGCAGGTACGAATAAAGCAACACATCAAACAAATTGTTTATTTTACCTGTGCCATAAGGTGTTTTAAGATATAGTTCCAATCCTTCTCTGTCTGCCTCATTTTCATTTTCTTTTTTATACTTATAAATATCCGGCATTTCTCCCATTCCTGTTCTGGCTCCTTCACTGGTTCTGTAACTTTCAATATTGTGATTATTTTTATAATGTATAATTTCATGGCACAATATAAATGCAAGTTGTGATTCACTTTCTATCTGTGATAGCAATCCTGTACTCACAAATACTATCCCTTTCTGTGTTGTATACGCATTCAACTCAACTGTTCTTAATACATAAAATCTGAGTTTAGCTCTTAGTGGCTTGTCATTTTCAAGTATTATATCTGCAACTTTATTTACATAATCCGTTAGTTTGTCTCCATATAAAACATCCCCACTGTAAAGGATTTTTCTCAACTGGTAATTTGACAATTCCGAGAAAGCTATATCAATTCTGTTTTCTTCGATACTGCCTTTGGCATCCTGTCTGGTTTTTTCTACCTGTTCTTTAAGAACTTCTTTAAAATCCTGCGGAATTGTACCTTTACAAATTAATGGTTTATAATTATTGAAGTCCTGAGCCTGAAGCTCAAGATTCATAAAACAAATTATTACTATAAAAATCAGGATTGACGGGCGTTTGATCATTAATGCAATAATACCATTTTTATATACTAAATCACTAAAGTACCATAGATAAAAAAAATGTTACCTTTGCAGTATGACTGAAAATAACCAACAGCAACTCGATATCGAGCTTAGTGAAGAAATGGCAGAGGGTGTTTACTCTAATCTCGCTATTATTACGCACAGTAATGCAGAATTTGTAATTGATTTTGTAAGACTGATGCCCGGTGTTCCCAAAGCTAAAGTAAAATCAAGAATTGTAATGACACCGCATCATGCAAAACGTTTGCTGATTGCTTTACAGGAGAACCTAACCAAGTTTGAAGAAAATTTTGGAGATATTGATCCAGGTGATGGCGGACAAGGTGGATTTCCTCTGAATTTTGGTGGAATGACTGGTCAGGCATAATTAAATCTGAATAGTAAAAAGACTACAACTCAATTTATAAGTTCATAATTCATAAACCGGATTCTTGCATACCATAACAGTTTACATTAGGTTTGCAGCTTAAATCTGTAAAGAGCGTATTTTGACAATAACAGAAAAGAAAAACATCCGCCTTGCCGATCGTATATCAAGGATTTCAGAATCAGAGACGATTGCAATGGCCAAGCTTGGAAGAGCGCTGGGAGCGGAAGGAAAAAAAGTTATCAGCCTGAGCTTCGGCGAACCTGATTTTTTTACTCCCGATCATATCAAAGAAGCTGCAATTGCAGCTATCAATAATAATAACACATTTTATACTCCGGTTGCCGGTATTCCTGAACTTCGTGAAGCAATTTCACTTAAGTTTAAAAGAGATAATAATCTGGACTATAAAACGGACCAGATTGTTGTGAGTACCGGAGCAAAAAACAGTATTATGAATACAGTTTTAGCACTCGTAAATCCCGGTGATGAAGTAATTATTCCAAAGCCATTCTGGGTGAGTTATGAAGACATGGTAAGCCTTGCAGAAGGAATTCCGGTTTATATTGATACTGATGTTGAAGCTGATTATAAAATCACTCCACAGCAACTCGAAGATGCAATTACTCCTAAAACTAAAATGTTCATTTTCAGCAGTCCAAACAATCCTACCGGGTCGGTTTATACAAAAACAGAACTAGAAGGACTGGCTGCAGTATTTGAAAAATATCCTTATGTTTACATCGTTTCAGACGAAATTTACGAACATATTAATTTCGTAGGAAAGCATGAAAGTATTGCTGCCTGCGGAAATGTATATCCTCAGGTTATTACAGTTAATGGTGTTTCCAAAGGTTTCAGTATGACAGGTTGGAGAATTGGATATATAGGAGCAGCAAAAGAAATTGCATTTGCTTGCGAAAAGCTTCAAAGTCAGTTTACAAGTGGGACCAATTCTATAGCTCAAAGAGCTGCTGTAGCTGCTTTGACAGGCACTTTAGAGCCTACCGAAAAAATGCGTCTTGCTTTTATGAAAAGGCGCGATTTATGTCTTTCATTGATGAAAGATATGGATGGTATTAAATTAAACAATCCTGATGGTGCCTTTTATCTTTTCCCTGATGTGAGTTCATTTTTTGGAAAAAGTGCTGATGGCAAAACAATTAATAACAGTCAGGATTTATGTATGTACCTTTTAAATAAAGTTTACGTTGTAACTGTTGCGGGTTCTGCATTTGGCAACGAAAATTGTATCAGAATGTCTTATGCAACTAACGAAGAAAATCTTCGTGAAGCAATAACCAGAATTAAATCTGCTTTATCAGAACTTAAATAATAATTTATGGACAGAAGCGACTCAATAATCAGCTCTTTTAAGCACAAAAAAGTATTAATTGTAGGTGATGTTATGGTTGATGCTTATGTATTCGGTAAAGTTGACAGAATATCACCGGAGGCTCCTGTACCAGTAATTAATGTCGAAAAAAAGGAAAGCAGACTTGGCGGTGCCGCAAATGTTGCATTAAATATAATGGCATTGGGTGCGGTTCCTTTAATGTGCACTGTGATTGGTGAGGATGAAGAGGGTAAAAACCTTCGTTATATTTTTAAAGAAAGTAGCCTTTCAACCGAAGGTCTTGTTTCTTCTCCAAATAGAAAAACAACAACTAAAACAAGGTTGATAGGCAACAGACATCAACTTCTGAGAATAGACAATGAAGTAACTCACGATCTTGATGATGTTGAAAATATTAAACTTCTTGACGCTTATAAAAAACATCTGGAAACTGCTGATGTTGTGATTCTTGAAGATTATAATAAAGGTGTTTTAAATGAAAAAAATATACCAATCCTTATTAAGCTTGCTAATGAACGCGGTGTGCCGATTGCCGTTGATCCAAAAAAGAAAAATTTCCTGGCATATAAAAATGTAACTTTGTTTAAACCTAATCTGAAAGAAATCAGAGAAGGACTGAATATTGAGGATAATTTAAAAGATCCTGAAAGTTTGAAACGCTCAGTTTTGCAGCTAAATGAAATTTTAGGAAATAAATATTCAATGATTACACTTTCTGAGGATGGTGTGATGATAACTGACCATCAGAATTTTTATAATATTCCTGCTCACATCCGCAATATTTCAGATGTAAGCGGGGCAGGTGATACTGTTATAAGTGTAGCTGCATTGTGTCTGGCACTTCAATTGCCACTTGAGCTGGTAGCAGGACTTTCCAACCTTGCCGGAGGACTTGTTTGCGAAGAAATGGGAGTAGTACCCGTCAATCTTGAAAAGTTTCGCGCAGAAGCAAAAATTGAATTTTCCAAAATTTAATCTTTCAAAATAATTCAAGTACACATAGCTGTGTATAGATATTTGTCTCTGCATTAAACAAGAAAAACTCTCTCCGGAATTTAATTTTAAAAAACAATAGTGTAAGTTACATTTTTTTTATAATTAAAAACTCATAAATTGAATTTAATAGTTAATTGAATTTACATAATATTTAATTTTGGTGTTTTATTCAATTTTAGGTCTGTTTTAGGGGGTAAAAAAGTTTAAAAAGAGGTATCTTTGCACTAAAGATTAAGTGATGAAGGAAATAGTAAAACAAACGAGTGAAAAGCCGTCTAAGGCTTTAAGAAGACCAGTAAGATTAAAGTTTAAGAGCACAATTAAAAGAGGAACAGGTGAAGCACATATTCTCATGGAGAATAATCCTGATTTTGATTTTACAAATGACATTGTTAATGCAGCTTTAAAAAACAACGCTTTTGATGAGCAATCAGAAGGAACCAGAGCAGAATATATTTATGATCTGACCAAAATTTCAGGAAATGAAAAAGAAATTAAAGATGCTGTTTTAAAAGCATTGGCTACACAAGAATCTGATATGGGGGCCCTTGAGCAACTTTTCGATCTTGCAGCTATGTTTGCATTTGAGGGTGATGAAAATGCCAAAAAAGCTGTTTACAAAAGGTATTTCAAGAAACTTCAAACAGGCTCTGAGCATGTTGGTGAACAGGCAATACTTGCTATTGATGGAATTGAAGGTTTGAAACATATTGCTGAAACAAAAGGCAAATTTATCAAATCTAACAAATCATTTCTTGAAACAAGTAAAATTGCAGACCGTTTTCAGGAAGAAAACCCTTCGGTTAAAGTATACAAAGAGCTTGAAAAAGCAGCTGGTACTAATCCTGCAATAAAAATATATCTTGATGTAATCAGAAACAATAAATCTGATGCAAAAAAGACGGACAAAAAGTCTGCTTATGATAAGATCAATGAACTTATCACAAGTGGCGATAATGTAATTATTCCGAAAGCATTAATTAACGAGCTTTCAAAAAGTGAGATTGTTAAAATTGCAGATGATTTTTTAGCTGAAGTTGAGACTGAAAGAAAAGAAATGTACCTTCAGGTATTTGCATTAATTGAATTCCCTTATTCTTATAAACCATTGCTTAAACTTGCCGGCAAAAAGAATGCGATTAAGGATAAGATTTCTGAATATGCATGTAAATCGTTGCAGTTTTTCAGCGGACCTGATATCCGTAAGTTTGCAATAACTAAGCTTAAAGATTCAACTTACCCATTTCAATATTTTGATTTGTTAGTGTCAAATTACAAGGCAGGCGACAGTGTTTTGCTGACTAAATTTGCAAAGTATTTCAAACACATTCAGACAGTTCACATGTTGGCTAAAAGTTATATTAAAATATACAACGCAAACAACACAGCAGAATGCGAAGCGCCATTACTGGCATTGTATGAAAATTTAACTTGTGGAATATGCAGGGCTGATATTTTGAAAATACTGATTAAAAATAAAGTTATTCCAGCTCAGATAAAGAAGGAAATTAAATATGACAGCTACGCCGGAGTAAGGGCGCTTTATAAAGGAAAATAAGATTTTCAAAAACATTCAAAAAAGGGGTAAGGATTAATAATCTTTACCCCTTTTTTTGGGGGATTAAATTTTTAGGAATAAAATCTAAAATCACAAAACTGTTTTTTATTTAAAAGGACGAGAATGACAATAATGA
>JACMRS010000074.1 GCA_014376345.1 Bacteroidia bacterium
TATGTGCCAATAAGATATTACTACAAGGATAATTATGAATATGGTTACTAATGTCAAGAATTTTAGCACTTGATTACGGACTGCAGCGCGTTGGTGTAGCTGTTACTGATCCACTCAGAATGTTTGCCCAACCTCTAACAACAGTTGATACAAGACTGATTCTGGATTACCTTAAAGACTATCTCTCTAAAGAATCTGTAGACATTATAGTACTCGGACTCCCTACCCGATTTGATGGTTCTGATACCCATGCTACTTCATTTGTCAATGTTTTTGCAGAAAAACTAAGAACAACTTTCCCTGCGGTAAATTTGGTTATGGCCGATGAAAGACTTACCAGCCGCATGGCTAAAGCCAGTCTTTTAGCCAGTGGAATGAAAAAAAACCAGCGAAAAGATAAAAAACATTTGGATACCGTCAGCGCTGCCTTAATTTTGCAGACTTATTTAGAAACGTATTCATGATATTACCAATATTTGCATTTGGAAGCCCTGTTCTCCGTAAAAAAGGTGAACTTGTGACTAAAGAAACACCGGGATTAAAAGAACTTATTGCAAACATGTATGAAACCATGTATGCCAGCAGTGGTATCGGACTTGCTGCGCCACAAATAGGTTCTTCCCTCAGATTATTTATTGTAGATGGTGCCCCGATTGATACCATTAAACCTGCAAACTTTAAACAAACCTTTATTAATCCTGAAATTATTACCGAATGGGGTGAAGAATGGAAATATGAAGAGGGCTGCTTAAGCATTCCTACTGTTCGTGAAATGGTGAGCAGGAAGCCTGAACTTACAATTAAATATTACGATGAAGATTGGGTAATGCATGAGGAAAGCTTTGAAGGAATGGCTGCCAGAATTATCCAGCATGAATACGATCACATCGAAGGAGTTCTTTTCACTGATAAAATATCAGGACTTAAAAAGAACTTATTAAAAGGAAAACTTTCCAATATTAGTATCGGAAAAGTTAACCATGATTACAAAATGAAATTCCCGATTAAAAAATAATTGTAGGATATTAAACAGAAAACTTGAGTCCTTACATTAAAATACTCCGCCCGTTTAACTTATTCATTATCCTGTTTACTCAGGCAGTTGTGATGTGGAGATTTTCATTGAATTATGATGAAACATATTTACTGAGATGTGCTTTAATAATAATTGCAACAGTATTGACTTCTGCAGCCGGCTATATTGTCAATGACATTTATGACATTAAAGCCGACCAGATTAACAAACCGGAAAGACAATGGATTCCGGTGTTTATCAGCGTTAGAAGTGCCTGGATTTTTTATGGCACTCTAAATCTATTTGCTCTTTTAGCATCTTACTATTATGGACTTAACAGTGAAGACAATATTTTCACAATTACCGTAATTGCAATTCAGTTTTTACTTTGGGTGTATGCAGTTTGGTTGAAAAAAGTGCCACTTGTTGGAAATTTATTGGTTGCTGCTTGCGCATCATCTGTGGTGGTGGTTTGCATACTTGTAATTAAAATTCAACATCAAACAGCTTTGTTTATGCTGGTTAGTTTTATTGCATTTTCCTTTTTTGTAAATCTGATAAGGGAGCTTGTTAAAGATCTTGAACATCTGGAAGGCGATGCTGCTGCAGGCTATAATACGTATGCAATTTTTGCCGGGGTAAAAGGATCCAAAGCAATGATTTATGCAACACTTACTACACAGATACTTCTCTGTGGCATATTTGTTTTTATTTCCTGGGGCATTGGCTTTAAAATAATGTCAATTGTCATGTGTTTAATTATTTTAGGATTTTTTTATTTCATAGAGCGACTTACCAAAGCAAACGAAAAAGTAAAATATGCTTATTGCAGTTTAATACTTAAAATTTTAATGTTACTCGGACTTATTTGTCTTGCTATCTCATAATTATGGAACTTCTTCTTGCATCTAAAAGTCCACGCAGACATTATCTTTTAAAAGAATCCGGATTTGATTTCAAAGTGGTTGACATTGATGTTGAAGAGGATTTTAATGAAGAATTAAAAGCTCAGGAAATCCCACTTTACCTCTGTGAAAAAAAATCTAAAGGTTATACAGATGATCTTAAAAATAAGATTCTGATTACAGCCGACACCATTGTCTGGCTTAAAGACAAAGTACCGAACAAACCTGCAGACATCAACGAAGCAAAACAAATGTTGCAGCAATTGTCAGGAAATATGCATCAGGTTTATACTGCTGTGTGCATGAGATCAGAGAACAAAACACACAGTTTTTTTGAGGAAACTAAAGTGTATTTCAAAACACTGACAGAATCACAGATAGATTATTACTTAGAACATTTCAAACCACTCGACAAAGCCGGTGCATACGGTATTCAAGAATGGATTGGCTATATCGGAATAGAAAAAATAGAAGGATGTTATTACAATGTAATGGGTTTTCCGGTTTCAAGATTTTATGATGAAATTCGGAATAATTTTGAATTGTAAATAAACTTCAAGAATGCCGTTGACTGCCCTTCAATTTAATTCAGGGAGCAAACTTATCGAAGTCCATTTTGATGTAGATAATTATTTAGCAACACGGGTGACTGAGCTTGTCGAAGTCCACATTGGCACAGATAATTTTTATAAAATCGCAGACTAACACACAAAACACCAAACAACTATGAAAAAAGTTTTGATAAAAATCACCGTTACAATAATTTCTCTTTACGTACTACTTTGTATTGCCTTGTTTTTCCTTCAGGAAAAAATGATTTTTTTTCCTGAAAAGCTTGATAGAAATTACAGCTTTCAGTTCAATCAGAATTTTAAAGAGATGACTATTCCGGTTGATAAATCAGTTTCATTAAATGGCATTCTTTTTAAAGCGGACAGTTCAAAAGGGCTGATATTTTACCTTCATGGAAATGCAGGATCACTCAGGACTTGGGGAGAAGTTGCTAAAGCATACACTAATCTGAGTTATGATGTATTTATTATGGATTACAGAGGCTTTGGGAAAAGCGGCGGGAATATTAGCAGTCAGCAACAATTGTTTAAAGATATTCAGATAGTTTACGACACACTTCATAGAAGTTACAATGACAGCAATATCATTGTTCTTGGTTATTCAATTGGTTCAGGACTGGCAGCAAAGCTGGCATCTGAAAATCATCCTAAAAAACTAATTCTACAGGCCCCTTATTATAGTCTCACTGATATGATGGAGCACACCTACCCTTACGTTCCCACAATATTATTAAAATACAAATTTGAGACTTACAATTATCTTCAGTCATGTAAAATGCCTGTTATAATTTATCACGGAAACAACGATGAAGTAATTTACTACGGATCTTCACTAAAGCTAAAAAAACTCTTCAAACAAAGTGACACATTGATAACAATAGAAGGTCAAGAGCACAACGGCATAACCCGAAATAAAGAGTATCTGAAATCTATAGAGAAAGTATTGCTTAGTAATTAAATTATAAGACACGCGATAAATCGCGTCTCTACAATCTTAAATCATCCCTAGGCTGAAGGCCTCTAACATCTCAACTTGGGGCACCGCCCCAAGAACACATACATGAATCCCCAAATTGGACACACTGCCGTGTGCCCCTACAAATAACATCATTATCCAATAAAAGACACGCGATAAATCGCGTCTCTACAATCA
>JACMRS010000075.1 GCA_014376345.1 Bacteroidia bacterium
ACCTTCAACTAAATTACGCTCAAAATGACCAAATCTAAAATCTAAAATCACAAATCAAAAATCTCTTCAAATCAGAAATCAAGAAATCAGAAATCAGAAGTCCTAACTAAACGGGTCTTTCTCCGGTTCTATAATATTGGCTCCGGTGTCAGAATTCCAGGGAGCGTCGTCGTCTTTTTTAGGGAATGATGGCAAGTCGTCTTCCTCATTCATTTTTGAGCCTACGGTGCGCATTAAAGGCACATCATTTTCATAAGCATTCTCGAAAGTATTGTCATCGAGATTCTGGAATTTACCAAGCTCACTAACAAATTTAACATTTGCATTGTCAGTGCGACCGTTACGGTGCTTGGCAATGATGATCTGAGAATAGCCCTGCTCGTTATTATATTGATCTCCTTCGGATAGTTTGTAATAATCCGGTCTGAAAATAAATCCTACAATATCTGCATCCTGCTCAAGAGATCCTGATTCTCTAAGATCCGAAAGTTGGGGCGTTTTCTCTGCTCTTTGCTCAACTGCACGACTCAACTGCGCAAGTGCTATAATTGGAATGTTCAACTCTTTTGCCAGTCCTTTTAAAGACCTGGAAATATATGAAATCTCTTGCTCCCTGTTGCCATTTTTATTTCCTTCTTCACCACGCATTAATTGAAGATAATCAATTACCACAAGTTCAATATTGTGATTGCTGTGAAGCCTTCTGCATTTTGCTTTTAACTCAAATATCGGAAGGGCAGGGGTATCGTCAATAAATATTTGTGCCTTAGAAAGTTTTGTAATTTTAGTGTGAAGTTGTGTCCACTCATGGGCTTCAAGATTTCCTTTCTTCAGTTTTTCGGAAGAAATTCCTGCTTCAGCAGAAATCAATCTTGTTACAAGCTGAGCTGCACTCATTTCTAAAGAAAAAATTGCTACGGGTTTATGAAAATCAACAGCTGCATTTCTAAGCATAGTAAGTGCCAGTGCTGTTTTACCCATACCCGGTCTGGCAGCTAGTATTACTAAATCCGACTTCTGCCAGCCTGAAGTAATTTCATCCAGAGTTGATAATCCGCTTGGTACCCCGGTTACACCATCTTTCGAATCGGCATTTTTTTCAATCAAACTCATTGCCTCCGACATGACATCAGAAATACTCTGGTATGATTTCTTCATACCGTCGTTCTTTACCTCGTAAAGATTTTTTTCTGTTTCATCAAGAAGCTGGAATGCATCAATAGTTTCATCATAAGCATCTTTAATAGCCTTGCCTGAAATTCTGATCATTTCACGCTGAATAAACTTCTCTATTACAATGTGTATATGGTATTCAATATTCGCAGCTGATGATACTCTGCTTGTTAGTCTGGCAAGGTAAATAGGACCGCCGGCACTTTCCAGTGTACCCTTCGAACGCAGTTTTTCTGTTAATGTTAAAATATCTACCGGTTTGTTTTCGGCATACAAATCAATCATTGCCTCAAACAATGTTTCATTAACCGGACTGTAAAAATGCTGGTGTTTTAACAGAGCCATTGAATCTCTTAAAGCATCTTTATCAAGCATCAACGCACCAAGAATGGCCTCCTCAAGCTCTACTGCCTGCGGTGGTTTTTTCCCCGAAACATCAAGGCTCTCAACATCCCTGAATGTAAATGGTTCTTTCCTTTTTTTAGTGTTCGTCAATAACCTCTCGTCCATGCCGCGAAGTTACTTTTTTTAAATGGTCAATAAAACGTTGTTCTCAAATATATACTGTAAACCCCTTTATAAACATTCTTAAATATTTTGTGGAAATTGGGTGGATGTAAATTAAAAAACTTCGTATTGTGCCACTTTCACTGAAATACTTATTAACAATGCCAAATTGTCCCATTCGCGGCTGATCTGTCAGCTAAACAAACCTTTATAACTTTGGCATACATTTAGACTGTAAGAGGAAAATAATATTCAACGAGAAAAACAAACAAGACTTTTTAAACTGTTATTCACGTAAAATTTTTTCAAGTTGGCGTTACAGTATATCCGGAATGATAACTATTTCGTAAATTTGTTAAAAGAATATAATAAGCAACAAATACCTGCGTTAGAAAACAAACATCCTCGCAACTAACACGAATATCCACTTAAAAGAAATACATCCAAAAAATGGAAGCCAAATTTTCACCAAGGGTAAAAGAAGTTATCCAGTTCAGTCGCGAAGAAGCTATCAGGTTAGGCCATGATTATATTGGCACCGAGCATCTTCTGCTGGGCATCATTCGCGAAGGAGAGGGAAAAGCATTGCAAACACTCCGCAACTTAGAAGTTGATATGCTGCGTCTAAAAAAATCTGTAGAGGATACTATTAAAGGTACTGCCGGTAAAGCAACCAACCTTGGTAACATTCCACTTACAAAGCAAGCTGAAAAGGCGCTGAAGATTACTTATCTTGAAGCAAAAATATTCAAAACCGATATTATCGGTACTGAACATTTGCTGCTATCAATACTTCGTGATGAAGACAATATCGCATCACAAATTATGGCGCAGTATGGAATCAATTA
>JACMRS010000076.1 GCA_014376345.1 Bacteroidia bacterium
AATAAAAAAAGTGCAGCAGATTTATGAAGCACGTGTTGAGATGATCGGCAAAGATTCATACGATTGGGCTATGGGAGAGCTAATGGCTTATGCAACGCTGGTTGATGAAGGTACTACAGTTAGATTGAGCGGTCAGGATTGCGAACGCGGCACTTTCAGTCACCGACATGCATTAATAAAAAAAGAAGACAGCGAAGCGGAATATGTGCCATTAAATAATATCAGTAAAGACACACGCTATTATGTTTATAATTCGCTGTTAAGCGAATATGCAGAACTTGGATTTGAATATGGCTATTCAACAGCCGCGCCAAATGCATTAACTTTATGGGAAGCCCAGTTTGGAGATTTTTCAAATGGAGCTCAAATAATGATTGACCAGTTTATAGCATCTGCCTGCACCAAATGGGGACAATGCAGTGGCTTGGTTTTATTATTGCCACATGGTTATGAAGGTCAGGGTCCGGAACATTCCTCAGCGCGTCCTGAAAGGTTTCTTCAACTTGCGGCAAACTTTAACATGCAGGTTGTAAATTGCACTACTCCCGCTAATTTTTATCATGCTTTGCGCAGGCAGAATAAGCGTGATTTCAGGGTGCCGCTTATTGTTATGACTCCAAAAAGCTTGTTAAGACATCCATTATGTGTCAGCAAGGCTGATGATTTTACAGAAGGTCATTTTCAGGAAATTATTGTTGATGAATACGCAGACAAAAAAGTTTCCCGCGTGTTGTTATGTTCAGGTAAAATTTATTATGACCTGTTAGAAAAGCAACAATCTGAAAAAAGAAAGGATGTAGCAATTATCAGAGTGGAACAAATGTATCCATTGCCTGAAAAGCAAATTGAGGATCTTTATAATCAATATAAGAAGGCTGAATTTTACTGGGTTCAGGAAGAACCAAGAAATATGGGTGCCTGGATGCATTTCAGCAGGTATGAACTGCCTTTTGCAATGAAATATATTGGAAGAAGAAGCAGTGCTTCACCTGCTACAGGCTTTAAAAAAGTACATGATAAAGAACAGGCTGCAATAGTTGCAGAGGCATTCGCATAAAATAATTGTTGCTAAAATTTTTTAATTGAATTTCGTCGAAAATATTAATCGACTAAAATTTAAAAATAATTTAAAAAAAACTAGCAAATATTAAAAATGATCTTACCTTTGTTCTGAGGTTAATAGTTTTCATAGGTAGCCAATCGGGTCAACAGCAATGTTGGCCCTTTTGGTTTCTAAGGGTTTTTGGAAAATATATCTTGCCCGGGCAATAATTTTAAGTTAAGTTCGTTTTATGAAAATGAAACATATTTTAGCTAAATTAGTCTGTATCGTAGTATTATCGGGCACTATCTCTTTAAAAGCTCAGGATTCAGCAGAAAAAAAAATCTATTCTTTAAAAGGTTATATGACTGCCTCTTATGGCAAAGCTCAGGAATATGACCGGTCAGGCAGATTAACATATGAAGCGAGTAGTTTTAATTTATTTAATCCAACTGCAGCATTGAATGTTCAGAAGGCTAATGGTAAATTTTGGGAGTTTCAGTTAAACAGAATGTCTATTAACGCACAAAATCTCAATTTTTATTATTATGATACAATGGGTGTTAGAAATAACCTTGGTGGAGGTCGATCAATAAGTAATTCTTTTGCATTTACAATTGAATACGGTCGTGAAATATGGAAAGAGATGAATAAAAAAACAAGATTTTTTATTTCAGGCGGCGTTCTCCCATATTACAGTCATGTTAAGAGTCATTCTAATGTAACTCCCAATGAAGTTAATCGATATTCATCAGTTGGTCTTAATTTTCTTTTAGTTCCAAGAATTTTAATCCCATTAAAAAATAGGTTTTCAATTGATATAAATGTGCCTCTTAATTTTGCAGAAGTTGCATTTTCTAACCATGCCAATAATAGCCAAACTGATTTTAATGTTAATGTTTCAACAATTCCATTAAGGTTTGGATTGGCTTACAGACTTTAAACTTACCCAAACAACCACTCAAAAGCTTCTTCTACTTTTCCTATTTGTATCACTTTAATTTTCCCGGAAAGCTGATCAATCCCTTTATTGTATTTTGAGATCATAATTTCTTTAAATCCTAACTTTTCAGCTTCGCTGATTCTTTGCTCTACACGGCTTACTGCGCGCACTTCACCGCTTAACCCCACCTCACCCGCAAAAGCTATTTCCTTTGAAATACTCACATTTTCATAACTTGATAATATGGCTGCAACAATTCCTAAATCGAGTCCGGGATCTTCCAGTTTCATGCCACCTGCGATATTGATAAAAACATCTTTGGCGCCAAGCTGAAAACCGCAGCGTTTTTCAAGTACAGCAAGCAACATGCTCAGTCTCCTTAAATCAAAGCCATTGCTGGTTCTTTGTGGTGTGCCGTAAACTGCTGTACTCACTAAAGACTGAGTTTCCAAAAGCATCGGTCTGATGCCTTCAACCGCACAACTTATTGTAATGCCGCTCAGGTTATCCTCTCTTTCAGAAATCAGTATTTCAGAAGGATTTTCAATCTCTCTCAAACCGGTTCCGCGCATTTCATAAATGCCAATTTCACTGGCGCTGCCAAATCTGTTTTTTAGAGTTCTTAAAATTCTGTAATTGTAATGCCTGTCGCCTTCAAACTGAAGAACTGTATCAACCATGTGCTCCAGCACTTTTGGTCCGGCTATACTCCCTTCTTTGTTAATATGACCTATCAGAAAAACAGGCACACCTGTTTCTTTCGCAAATCTTAATATCTCGCCTGTACATTCTTTAATCTGACTGATGCTACCCGGAGGCGAATCAATAATAGTGGATGTAAGTGTTTGTACAGAATCAATAATCAGTATTTCAGGTGTTTCTTCTCTAAGAATATTAAGTATGTGTTCAAGAGAAGTCTCTGTCATGATATAGCAGTTGTCATTATGAATGCCGATTCTGCCTGCTCTCATTTTTATCTGAGTTTCACTTTCCTCACCACTGATGTAAAAAATTTTTCTTGGAGTTGCCAGAGCCATTTGAAGCAGAAGCGTACTTTTACCTATGCCGGGTTCTCCGCCAACAAGTACAAGACTTCCGGCTACCAATCCTCCGCCAAGTACTCTGTTTAATTCATTGTCAGGTAAAGTATACCTTTGCTCTGCGCCTTCAACAATATCCCTTATTTTGATTGGATAAGATTTCTCAGTATTTTTTTTGCTCCATGCTTTTACTACAGTTTCTTTATGTACAACCTCTTCCACATAAGTGTTCCATTCGTTGCATGAAGGGCATTTGCCTATCCATTTTCCTGAAGAAGCACCACAACTTTTACAAAAATATTTAATTACCGCCTTTGCCATTTACAATGTCTTAAATGTGAAATTTAATACCTTGTGCAAATGGTAAAGTAGTACCATAATTGATTGTATTTGTTTGTCTGCGCATGTAAGCTTTCCAGCTGTCACTGCCACTTTCACGGCCACCACCGGTTTCTTTTTCTCCTCCAAACGCACCGCCTATTTCTGCGCCACTTGTTCCGATATTGACATTTGCAATGCCGCAATCGCTGCCGGAATTAGACAAAAACAATTCTGTTTCTCTGATATTATTTGAAAAAATAGAAGAACTCAATCCCTGACAAACATGGTTTTGCATGGCAATGGCTTCTTCAATACGCGAATATTTCATCAGATATAAAATTGGTGCAAATGTTTCATGCTGCACAATTTTATAATGGTTCTGAGCTTCACAAATTGCCGGTTCAACATAACAGCCACTTTCGTAACCTTTGCCGGTTAAAACTTTTCCTCCTGCCAGTATTTTTCCTCCTTCTGTCTCAAGAGATTTTAAAGCTTCGGTAAAAGCATTTACTGCTGCTTTGTCAATAAGCGGTCCAACATGATTGATGTCTTCTAAGGGGTCGCCGATATTTAATTGTTTATAGGTTGATATTAGAGTATTCTTAAATGTTTCATAATGCTTTTCATGAACAATCAGTCTGCGAGTTGTGGTGCAGCGCTGACCTGCAGTTCCGACAGCACCAAAAATTGCAGCGGGAAGCGCTATACTTAAGTCTACATTTTCTGTAATGATGATTGCATTGTTTCCTCCTAATTCTAAAATGGTTCTGCCTAATCTTTCACCCACAACAGCACCAACTTTTTTACCCATTGCGGTACTTCCTGTTGCCGAAATTAATGGAATTCTTTTGTCAGCAGCCATCATTTCACCAATTCTTCTATCGCCATTAATAAGGGTGAAAACACCTTCAGGTATTTTATTTTTAAACAATACTTCACGAAGTAAATTCATGCAGGCAATTGCAGAAAGCGGTGTTTTTTCAGAAGGCTTCCAGATACAAACATCTCCGCAAACGGCAGCAATCATAGCGTTCCAGCTCCACACAGCTACAGGAAAATTAAAGGCTGATATAATGCCGACCAGACCAAGTGGATGGTATTGTTCATACATCCTGTGGTCCGGTCTTTCACTATGCATAGTCAGACCGTAAAGTTGTCTGCTGAGTCCAACCGCAAAATCACAGATATCTATCATTTCCTGCACTTCACCATATCCTTCCTGCAGACTTTTACCCATTTCATAACTCACCAGCATGCCTAGGTCTTTTTTATTGTCGCGCAATACTTCACCATACTGTCTTACAATGTCTCCACGCTTAGGCGCAGGCACTTTTTGCCATTGTGAACAGGCATCCTGAGCTCTTTTTATTACTGCTTCATATTC
>JACMRS010000077.1 GCA_014376345.1 Bacteroidia bacterium
AAACCTATGATAACAGTTTTTGTAAGTGATAGTTTACTTCAGGGTAAAGGGGTTAACTGCAAAGAAATTATTAAGGATTTAGCCAAAGAAATACTAGGTGGTGGCGGCGGACAGCCTTTTTATGCGACTGCAGGCGGTAAAAATGCTGAAGGCATTACTAAAGCTATAGAAAATGGGCGTTTGGAAGGTGAAAGACTTGCATCCTTATAAGATTATTGGTTTAAACTTGGTATTTCAATCCTAAAAAGCTAATTTTGAACACTTTATGAATATTTTTAAGTTTGTGCTTTTATCTTTTATTATATCAATGGGCAATTACCTTCATGCCCAATCTGTTAAAGAAATTGTAACTGACTTTAAAGGATACTGGAAAACTGGAGACACAGCTAAACTTAATAAAAGTCACAACCTTCTTTCCTTCAAAATTAAAAATACCCGTTATTCTACCGGTGTTAATGATAGTATATTAACTGCAAAAGGGCTAACTTTTACTCCCGGTGATTTCCGTGCGCTTCCTTTTTCAACTATCAGTGCACCTAATTCTAATACTTATATTGGACTTGGACAATTATATGATGGCGTAAATAATGGCGCTAGTGTTCCTGCACCCGCTAACAACATGGCTTATTACATGAGCGATGGCATTCATGGATTAAATATCGGAACAGGTATTGCCAATTTCCCGGCTGGTTTTCTTAAATTTAGTTTGAATAGCATTGATACTTCAACTATCGGTGATAATTTTCCTGATATTCTGATTACACAAATAGCACAGCCTTCAACTACTAAATTTGACAGATTGTATTTTGTAGATTCTGCAGGCAATATTATAGGAGATACTATTAAAATTAAAACAGATACACTTCCTTCTAACGGCTTATGGTATGCAGATTTTTATACTGCCAATTCAAATCCAATGGTGCTTACAAGTGGTTTTACAAATACCTCAAGAGACTTAAGACTTTATGCTTATGACCTTTCGAAGTTTAATATTTCAAAAGCAAATGCTCATCTGGCTAAGAAATTTATTGTAAGACCTAATGGTGATGCGGATATGGCATTTATGGCTTATAATTATAATGCTTTGGTATTAACATTGCCGCCAACTATTATCGGACAGCCTTTAACACAAGCTGTTTGCAAAGGCAATAACACAACCTTATCTGTAAATGCATTAAATGCAGTTAGTTATGCATGGAAAAAGAATGGCACATTAATTTCTGGTGCAACTTCTTCTACTTACACAATTACTAATGCACAACCGTCTAATGCTGCAGATTATACTGTTGTAGTAACAAATGCTGAAGGCAGCGTTACCAGTCTTCCGGCAACGGTTACTGTCAGTGTAGTTAGTGCCAGTTCTGTCGTTTCCTTTGGCTCCTGCAGTGGCTATTCTAATCTTGCACAAATAAGCATTACTGCTGCAGGTGGCACAATTCCTTATTTTTACAAAAAAGATACTTTCGCTTATCAGTCAGGTCAGGTTTTTACTTGTTTGCAGGATGGCACTTATTCTATTACAATTAAGGACAAAAACAATTGCACTAATACCATTTCAGTGCCTGTAACAATCCCGCTTCCTGTTGAATACCTTGAATTTAAAGCTGAAGTTGCAGACAATAATTCTATTGACATTAACTGGTCTACTGCATTAGAAATAAACAGCAGTCATTATATTCTTGAACGCAGTTTTGATGGTAATAACTTTAACAGTATTGCACAAATTCCCGCAGCGGGAAACAGCAACAGCATCAGGAATTATTATTTCAATGACAATGAAGTTGAAAAAGGATTTACATATTATTACAGATTAAGACAATATGACCTTGATGGCAGTTTCCGCTTTTCGGATATAGCTTCAGCACAAACAGGCAAGAACCTTATTCAGCCAATACTTCAACCCAATCCTTCTACAGGTATTTTCAGTATTAAAAATACAGGTAGCAAAAAATCTGTCATCATTATTATTACAAATATTTTAGGTCAGATTGTTTACACTGAAAACGCATATAAAGCGGGTTCTGATATTGATATCAGTTCACTTGAAAACGGACTTTATTTCGTTAGAATTTCTACAGATGGTGTGGCTTCAAAAACTGAATGCCTCAATCTTCAGATTATTCATTAAGACATTTTAAATAACAACGGTCTTGAAGGAACAGCATCTGTTTCTATAGAAGGTGTTTGCAAATTCAGCAAATAGGTACCATCATTAATACTGTCCGGAACATAAATTAATTCTGTAATAGTGGCTTTTAAATCAGGATCTTTAGGGTAATGAAAAAATTCACGGTGAGCTAACATCTGACCGCCATCTATTTCAGGATCAACACTTGGTAAATCTGTAAGCAAGTGTTTGATATGTCTTTCTTTCATCCATAAAATTGCAGAAGGTTCAAAATAAACAGGATTTTTTCCTGAATAACCTGCCTCCGGTTTTCCTGTATCATTCGGCATTGTACGCACAACAAGTGCTTGAACACCAGCATGAAGCTCAATATGTTCAAGCGATTCAAGAGTGATGGCAAAGTCTTGTTTTGCAGTTAAATGTGGATTTACAGAAACAACTTCAGCAAGTAAAAACGGATCGGGATGCATCGAAAGCATGTTACAATCCAGATTTGCAATGTGCCGTACACATTCAGTATGCGTGCCATTTCCGTGAGGATAAAATGTAAGCTTTTCACAATTAACAGAACCACCTTCAGCAATAGATCCTGTAAAACCTTCAGCTCTGAAAGGTTCAAAAGTAGGCTCATCGAGATAATATGCATTAACGTTGCCTTCCCTCTTAATTCCAAGTGAAATATCAGTTGCAGTAGAAAGGTCAACTGTGTAGCTTACACCATTAAGCAGGATAGTCATATTGATCATACGGCGAATTTAATTGTTTTAGGTAAATAAAAAGTTATTTTTGTGCAAACAGTAACTCTACTTAAAATTTTAACAAGAAAGC